>JAERSV010000091.1 GCA_016845345.1 Methanobacteriota archaeon | reverse complement strand
ACTCAGTTGGTGAGGGTGGGGGAGGTAATTCTTCAGACTTGGGTTCTGCCGCTTTTCGTCGCTCTTGTCTTCTCTTCTGGCGACGAGACATGCCATCATCTTCTCTATCGTCTTCGTCAATTAAATCGCTATCACTTGACTGTTCAATTGAATCTGTTGCTGTTTCTTCATCAATTTTCGCTTTTTCAGATTTCTCGAATGAATCTACATCGGATTCATCCTCTTCAATTATGCTGACGAGGTCCTCATCAACATCGATTACTTCCTCCTCGTCCTCAATTTCAACAGTTAATGCTGGACCTTTTCTACGGCGATGAGTGATTATGCCTGCAGATGCCAAGAATACTAACAAGCACCCAACCGCTAAAGCAACTCCAAGAATTCTCACAGCCAATGTAAAGGTGCTAGCATCAAGTCCTGTCCAAATTCTGATTCTATCCATTATACCGTTATCTGGTGACTCTAGCGCACTGTCATCAATAAGCATCCTTGCGCGCCAATCTTGAGTTGGTGAGAGATAAAACAGGTGTGTTTCTCCAGCGATGTCAGAACGTCCCGCATTCATCAATTCTCCTTCACCTATTGGTGTCCCGATGATAGTCTGGTCCGTCTCAATAATTGAGTAGATAATTTGCCGCCCTGATGGACCAACCGCATCATGGAACATCTGGATTCCACGGTTGGTTTTAACGAACTGAATCATTCCCATCCCTGGTGCTGATAGACTAACCATGTCTTGTGTTTGCATACTGCTATCAGCCCTGACAACCACTAGTGTAGCGTCTTGACCTGTTCCTTCGCGCCATGCCATTACTACTACATCAGAATCATCTTCGCTATCTGAAAGAACGGCTAATTCGCTTATTGTGGTTTGGTCCCCAACGGCAATTTTGAATGACCAGTTGCCTGTGCCCAACCGACCATGCGCATAGAAAGTCCCAACCCTCTCAATCCCTGTTTCATCATCTCGGTTGGCTTGATAGGTGATGTGAGTCCAATCATCACCATGTGCTACTTTTACACTTCCTTCTCTGTTAGTTGGAGGCTCTAAATCATCCACAATATCCTCAGTCAAATTCCAAGAATCACTATCAAGTGGAGATGCTGCTGCAAGTAGGAAAATAGAGGTCTCATCATCATAAGTTCCACCAGTGAATAAATCGCGGTGGTAGCCTCCAATCAACACTTCACCACCATTTACGGACAAATCAATGCCCCAGTAGGTTCCTTCTGCTAACATCAGTGAGGGCAACAAATCCATTTTTTCTGAAGAAGTGCATGAAAGGTCAACAGAAGAGAAAGTTAGGGTTGAAAGAGTCACACCAAATTGGTCGGTGTATCTACGAGTCCAACTGACATAAGCACTATCCGATTCACCATTATCTATTGTGAATTCACCGGCCCAATCATTTTCTAATTCAAGGCAAGTTATCAAATCATATTGAGAATTAATACGGTGTACCCAGAGCGAGGAACCTTCGCCCGTGAACATTAGATTTTCTCCCCTAAGACCGAAGAATCCGAGCACTTCATGGCCACCCGGTAGGTCCAAACTTCTTGCACCTTGTAACTGAGCCTCATCGACTAGTAAAGTGAATTCAAGTTGGTTATTTTCTAGATTTAAATCTTGACTGCCTTCAAGGGAAACCGTAGCCCGGAATTTTACCATCCCAGGGTCAAGTGTGCCTTCATGTAAAGTGAATGGGACATCAACAAAACCTGCACCGGGAACAATATTCAGACTGCGCCCACTCTCCAAGGACTCCCATCCTAATTCACTCCATTTTTCTAAACTGAATGTTGCACCTGAAGAGCCGTCTCCGGCGAGATTTTCAACTCGAATATCTATGGTTACATCACCATTTGGATTTGATACCGACGGATTGGTAATTGCAGCACCTTGACGTATTGCGAGGTCGACCCCACTTGGCCTGTTATTTATTGTGAAACTTGTTGAAGCGACATTATTGTCCTCACGTGATTCCTCTTCTTGGTCACCCGGGTCAATGATTACCTCAAGATTATGAGAACCTGCTGTTGTCGGGTGGAATCCAAGGTTTAGGGTGAGGGTTTTAGTTGAATCTAGTTTACTAATCGTTTGAACTGCTACTTGAGCACCATCATCAAGTAAGATAACATCAAAGTTTCTTGCATGAGCATCTCCGCTATTGCGAATTGTGACTTCCGCATTTAGGTATGAATTAACAAAAGCATCACTCAGAGGAATTCCATTCTCAGTGATAACAATGTCACTAACCGGCTCAAGGTCTGATGCTGCTGGTATGTTATCCACATTGATATAACGGTCAATTGGGTCACTGATTATGCCATTATCTGATACTAGCCGAATGTATAGAACCCAACCACCATCATACACCTCAGTTGAATCCCAAGTTGCTGACCAGTCCATTGCGTCACACGTATCTTTGTTTGGTTCAAGACAAATATAGGGATATTCAATATTATCTGTTGCTAATTTCCATTCACCTGCTGAACCGATTCGATATTCAATTCTCTGACCATAAACAGCCTTGTATTCACCTTTTAGTTCAACATCCCCAGATACTGAGCCATGCCCGCTAGGCTCAATCAGAGTTAGTGTGGTTTCACCAATTTTGTATTCGGCCCATGCTGGTTGTGACCATCTTCCTAAATTATCCAATGCTCGAACTTCCATGTAAAGTCCAGCACCATCATGCCATAATTCAGGAGTGAAATCAAATGTCCAATTGTCAACACCAGTCGCATTTAACCAGGTAAATGCCGTCCTATTATTGAGTTCCCATTTACCTGGGTATCCGGGTTGGCTTGGCGGTATAGATTTCCATGTCCAATAGGTGTATCTTGCTGATACCTTAACCGAAACGATACTATTGTTTGAATCAAATATTTCTTCTGCTGGAATTGAAGCATTACCGCGTAAACGATAGGTATCACCTGCATTCATCCATGTTCCATTATCCGGTAAATGGAGATTTGTCCAACGACCACCACTTCCACCACCACTTAGCACCATCATGGCATCAACTCTGCCAAATCCTTCACTTGCATTCCATGATTGACCATTGATTGTTTCAATTTCATCAACAATAAATTCGCTACTATTCTGAAGAGCTGATTTGACATCAGCAGGCTCAAAATGAGGATTTGCTTCTAAAATCAAAGCACATAATCCTGATACTACAGGAGTAGACATACTAGTACCAGACATCTCAGTATACGAATCATCTGCTAATACAGCCCCACCACCAATGGGTCCACTGGCAGCATGTTGCACTGAAGAAATATCTGTCCCCGGAGCGATTACATCTGGCTTCAACTCATCCCATGAATCTTCATCACCATCATCATTACGAGGGCCATAGTTTGAGTAATCTGCAACGATGTCATCAGTTCTTATTACGGTATCACGATCATCGGAGGCGGCAACAGCAATACAACGGTCAGCAGAAGCAGGAGATGCAACATAGTTGGCGCCATCATTCCCCATTGCACAAACAGGAACTATTCCTGCATCCCATGCATCATTGACCAAACGCGCCTCAGCATCTGAACCATTATCACCAGTATCTTGGCCACCTATTGGTGAGCGTGCCCTACCAAAAGACATTGACATAATATCAATGCCATTGCTTGAAGCATTATTTCCCCAATCGGTATTTTTGTTATTGATTGTCCAGTTCATACCTGCGATAGTGTATTGAGAATTTGAACGCCCAATGTCGGTGAACACCTTGACATCGACAAGGTAAGCGCCTGGCGCAATTCCAATGTGATTCCGACTAGCATCACCAGTTCCAAGTGCTATTCCAGCAACATGAGAACCATGCCCTGCTGTATCATCAGGGTCAATTGAACCATCTGTTGTTTGACTATTCAAAGAATCTGTAGAATCAAAACCTGCCAACCATTTTTGGTCGGCGTACGAAGTTGCATCACCGTCAGGGTCATCGTTTAAATCGTCGAAATCATTGAGTGAGCGATGTTCATTATCCACGCCTGAATCTAGAATCGCAATAACAACCCCGTCACCACGAATACCCGCCATATCGGCACCACTTGTGTAGTTTTCACTACTTCTTGCTTTGATTGCTTTGGAAGCAACTGCCATAGAGGGGACCATCACGTTTTGTTGCTCAATCACGACCACTCCGTTCAGATGATAAATATCCATTAATGCGCTTTGAGGAACTTTGTCTACAATTATTGAATCGATTTCACCAACTGTGAAAAATCTTGCACCACCGTCTTCATCAACCCAACCATGCTCAAGCAAAATTTCTCTAACTTGGGCTAATTCTCTTTCTTCTGGATGCCAAGCAAAATCAATTACAAGGGCAAGGGTTAGTTCACCATCATCACCAATTATTGCAGTTGGTGATTGTGAAGGATATACATCAGCCAAGATGTATTGGAGTCTGTCATCCATTCCATTCCAATCTAAATCCGGACCATATCTAAACCACCATTGATGGTCTTCATGGCTCCAACTGTCCACTGGGATTTCTGGCAGACGAACAGGAGTTGGACAGATTTCTGTTTCAGAACAGAATAGAGGAGGTAATCCCTCAACTAGGATTGGTGGCTGAGGTATAGGGGAAGAAGAGGTTTGTGCATCATCAGATTGAATGTCCAATGATGAATTTTGGCTAGTGGAAGAAAAAACCACTGTGATGCAAGGAGCAAGCATCAACAGCACTAGGAGAACTGCGGTTCTGTTAATCCGGCTTGACAAGAATCATCCCCCCAACGGAG
The DNA here is from genome assembly GCA_016845345.1 of Methanobacteriota archaeon. Taxonomy (GTDB): domain Archaea; phylum Thermoplasmatota; class Poseidoniia; order Poseidoniales; family Thalassarchaeaceae; genus MGIIb-Q1. The sequence continues at coordinate 33,276 of JAERSV010000091.1, read as the reverse complement.
TCTAAGACTCCGAAGTGTGATATAAGCACGATTGAAGTCGGTTTGCTCCAAAAATGGTTACTCCATAGGAGTAAAATCATCAATTTAAGGCCACAACAGATGCTTGCGGGTCTTAGAACAAACTAATCGAGTGACTTCATCGTTAATTTCAACATCTAATTCCGAGTCACACAATGGACAACGGGCGACGTCTGATAATTCTTCAAGCCAAGCCCTACGCGTCTCTAATTCATCTCCTTCTTTTCTCAGCCTTTCAAGCACTTTTGCGGGCTTCCCAGTTAGGGGTTTTTCAGCATCATCCCAAGGGTCAAATTTGAGTTCTCCCATCTTCCTTTTTCGGGAAAATTCTTCTCCCTTTTCAGCCGCTGCTGCGCTTGGCCCATGGTCTCGAATTTCGGGTTGGGTAGGACCACCTTTTGCAATTGTTCTACCAAGTGCATAACAGACGAAAAAACCTCCCACATGAGCAAGGTGAGCGACTGAAGAAGTACCCTTCCAACCACCATACAACATCCCGACTTGGACAATTTCTAAACCGACTTTCAAAAGAGCAATCAATGACACTGGCCACTTACGAATCAACACTAAAGGAAATTCAATTTCATCCCTTGGCCAACATGCCAAATATGTGCCCAGTAACCCAAACGCCGCCCCACTCGCACCTAAAGCAAAACGGAACTCTCCCCAGTGAGAAAACCACCATGCAAGGTTACCCGCGAGTACCCCAATTAGGTAAACAAGAAGAAATCTCTCTCTCCCAAGACGCTGTTCTAAAGGAACCCCTACCAAGGCTATGACGAGTATGTTTCCGAGTATGTGTTGAATCACAATGTCACTACCACCACGGCCGACAGCGTGTAGCCAGCCAGCAGTCAGAAGCCGGTGGAATTCTGATGGCGAGGGTTGCCAAAGTGGATTGACTGCAAAGGCTACAGTTAGGAAGTCGCGAGTTGCATCAAAATATTGCAGTATAGATTGGAAAAACCAGCAAGCAAGTAATGAAATTACAATTGCTAATGAAATCGGAATCCGTTGACGCCAAGCATATGCAATGGGTGCAATTGCTAAGATGAGAAAACCTAACACTAAACCCCAGCCAAGGGTTGTGACGCCTGCCCAGTCAAAACCAACCATCTGACTCAGACTGCCGAAAGGTAAGTTGCAAATCACCCTATGGGTAGATGCGGAGATATCAAGCCCAAAACCACTCTCGCCGGCTTATGAGCGGTGATGCGCCTCTTCTAGAGTTGTCTTCACTTACTGTGAAAAGAGGAAAATCAACAGTTCTGAAATCAATTGATTTGCGGGTTTCTAGCGGCGAAGTTGTAGTTCTTGTCGGCGAAAATGGTTCCGGCAAATCAACTCTGATTGAAGCCGCGGCTGGAATCTTGTATCTCAGTGCCGGAGCCGTCACACATAGCGGCCATCTTGTACGAGATTCAGATGGCCGCCGAAATTGGCCACCGCCTTTTGGCTTGACTTTGCAACGCGGCGGCTTCTGCCAAGACGAACTTGTCAAAGAGCGGATTGCAACTGCATTAGCAGTCAGTAATCTAGCCGACGATGAAAACTGGATTGCTGAAGAATTAGAAAAATGGGGAATTCGGCATCGCTCCGATGACCGCATCGCTTGGCTGTCAGGCGGTATGAAGCGCAAAGTTGGTGTATTAGCCGGACTCACTCCCGCCTTAGCAAGTGATTCGCCACGTCTAATTCTACTCGATGAGCCCTCCGAAGGATTGGATGAAAAGAGTATTAACACGCTGAAATCTGAAATTTCTAAACTGGCTGGAATCGGTCACGCATTCGTTATCGCAACACACGATGAATCCTTGCTTTCGTTAGCAACGACAACTATCACAGTTCGCAGAAAAACCCTAACAAAAGGTGAACAAAAACAGCCATTCGAAAAGTGGGGGTCTAAAAAGAAAGACAGAGAACAAAACACAAGAGTTCTTAGAAAAAAACCCAGTTATTCGGCACACTTTACTTGGCCCAGAAATTTGGAGAAGAGGACAAAAATCACGACAATTAATCGTTCTGTTGCTGGCATTATTGCTTTGGTGGTGGTAGCTGGCATGCTGAGCCAAATTGAACCTCCTGCGAATCGGGCTTGGCTAGCCTTGTTGGCCTTGACTCCAGCACTGATTTCTGCTTTCGTTCGACCAGGGTTTCTCACTCATCTAAACGATTCACGGGCTGGAGATTGGTGGAATGCTCACCTTGGCGGCAGGATGCCTATGAAAGATGGTCGTCCAGTGATGGTCGTAATCCCATTCATAATTGCCATGATTTCCAGTAATTTTGTCTTCGGAGATGTGACTTATCAGACCATTAGTGTTGCTCTTTGTTTGGTCAGTATCACAATCGGAGCATCAAGAATTCATGCGCTTGAAAGCTCATTTCCCCGGGAAGGTGCATCTCTAACTCTTCTTCTGTTAGTCATCTTAATCTGGCCGTTTCTATTGGCAGTTGATTTGTTAGCAATTCCGCCAAATGAATACATATTCAATGAGATTAGAAACCACTTCTTTATTGCCTTGGTAACTCCGATGATAATTTGGTTTTTGATCCCTCATCTTGCCCCTGAGTGACCTCTAAACCTGCAGGTAAGCAACCCATCACCTTGAAGGGTGAAGGTTCACTCACAGACTTTGTGAAGAAGTGGACCCTCAATCTCGGCATCGGCTTGACTCTTACCGGATTGATGCTAGCGGCAATCACTTTGTGGCTTGGATTTACTTGGGCTCCCGGTGTAAACCCCGATGATTGGAAAGCGCCCGAAGCATATCGGATTCTGTTTTGGCATGTACCTGCTGCTTGGGCTTCATTTCAGGCATTCACCCTACTTTTTATCGGCTCAGGTGCATGGTTTCTCAAGCGCTTGGAATGGGGCTGGAAATTACATGTTGTCGGTGCTCAACTTGGACTTGTTTTCGGCCTTTGTGTAATTATCAGCGGACCAATTTGGGGAACTGCTGAATGGGGTACTCCGTGGGATTTAACCGATGTGAGATTGAATACCTACGCAGTTTTAACCTCACTCTCATTATTCCTAGTGATGGGACATCAAGCACAAGCAGATACTGAAGATACACGAGATACTTTTTCTTCTGTGGGTTTGTTTGGATTCATTTTAGTACCCATTACAATAATGGCAATCAGAATCTGGCAAAATCGTCATCCGTGCATTTCTTGTGGCGGGGAAGAAAGCGGATTGGACCCGCAAATTACGGCAGTGTTAATCTTCGGATTATTGTCTTTCCAAATCTTAGTTGCTGGACAGGTGATGTTGAGATATATCGTCGGCGGTCTAGAGGATAGACTCCAAGAGATACAAGAAAAATTAGATACGAGGTATTGAGATGACTAGTGGAACATTATTTCTAGCGATAGCATATGTAGCGATGATTGGTATAATCGGTGGTTGGACTTGGAAACTACTTTCTCGAGTCGGAGAGTTATCAGAAAGACTCTCCGCGGCAGAATCAACACTGGGAATAACTTCACAAAACGAAGAGGAAGAATAGGCGCTGAATTTTTCCAACCAAAGGATTCAAGCGCATCGCAGGTGGCGAAAAACCATCAGGAGGGAGCGTCATGGCACTTGGCAAGGCATTTTGCGTATTGTGTGGCAAGGAAGACGAACTGACCTCTGAGAGGTTATGTGTTCCCTGTTTCAAAGAGCGAACTACCTTCTCAATTCTACCTGAAACAATCCAAGGATACCGTTGTCCAAAATGCATGATGTATCTACACGACAAGCGCTGGGGTCATCACCCTGATGAAGAATATGAGGAGGGGTTGGTCTCAGAATCACTTGAGGTTCACAATGATACTCAAGCCTTAGGAATTGGAATTCTGAGACAAGTCATGGATGAAAGAAATACTAGGCTTTCTGTTCAAGTTAGCGGATTTATCAGTGGGGTTGAATTTGAGAGTATTCATTCAACAATGGTGAGGATTTCAAATGCTGTTTGCCCGACTTGTACGCGCAAGGCGGGAAATTATTTCGAGGCGACTGTTCAACTTCGCTCATCTGGTCGCCGTCTTTCAGAACAAGAGTTGAAAGCAGTAAGAGCAACTTTTGACGATTATTTGGGAAGTATTGACCCGGACCCGATGTTCTTTGTCAACAACGAAGGAGATGTGCAGGGAGGTTATGACATGGTTCTTGGGAGCAAAGCACTTGCAAGAGGATGGACAAAACACCTGCTGAGAAAATTTGGTGGGACTTCAAAAGAGACAAACTCAATTGTTGGGCGAAAAGATGGAGAAGACCTCACAAGATTGACTATTTCATATCGAAAGCCAGCATTTGATATTGGAGATGTGGTTCGTCGTAAGGACAAATATTGGCTGATTGCATCGTGGCAGAAAGAAGGTGCAATCATCTCGGCTGTTGACCGGCTTCAACGAACTGGTTTGACTTGGAGAGACCTCGAGAAGACAACCGTTGTAAGCCGATGGCATGAACAATTTATGATTGAAGTTCTGAACAGAGATTCTTCGGCGGCGGAATTCATGGACCCCAATGATTGGAAGGTGAAGGCGGTTTCACTTCCATACGATGATGACGGTGCTCAGAGTTCTCTGCGCATCGCTTTGATAGCGGATGAATGGGTCGCTCTACCCACATTAGCAGGTGGTGGCAGTAGTGAGTGAAGTCGAAATTGCAGATTTAGTGTCTGCTCTTGATAGCGAAGATATGTTAGGATTTCTACGACTTTTTCCTGATGATTTTGCTTCTCAAATGAATAATGTAGAATCAATAGAAATCAGTCCAACAACACCCTCATCCGTTCTGTGTCTTGGAATGGGTGGATCTGCTGCGGCAGGAGATTTCCTTGCTTCACTAGCAAATTACCAAGGTGGTGCTCAAGTTACAACTTGGCGGAATTATGGACTTCCCAACTGGATTGAAGACGATTCATTAGTTGTTGCCACATCTTATTCAGGAAATACTGAAGAAACTCTTGATGCCACTTCTGATGCGATTGGAAAAGGACTTGAAACCGTAGTGATTTCAAGCGGCGGGAAACTGGCAGAATTTGATAATCATATTTCAGTTCCAGGTGGACAGCCACCACGCTCAGCCTTTGGTCACCTATTTGGGGCACTGCTACGCAAATCAATCTCTAGTGGAGTCGTTCCAAATGAGGATTTATCAGGACTTTTTGAGAGGTTAAAGGAAACCGTTGAGGAGTTTGATTTTGTCAATAATTCTAACTCACCCACACTCGCTCTTGCTCAAACTTTGCTTGACCGGGAAGTAGGGATAGTTGCCGCCGCAGAACTAGAATGCGCCGGAACTAGATTCGTTAACCAACTAAATGAAAATGGGGGAATTTTTGCCCGCTCTAATTCACTTCCTGAGATGAATCACAATGAGATAATTGCTTGGACTGATGATTCAGCAAAAAATAGCCAAGCCCTCATTTTGCTGACCTGGAGTGGCATGCATGAAAGAGTCGAGAAACGGGTTGATTGGATGATGGAAAATGTCGAGGTTGAGGTCGCTTGGCAACTTCATTGTGAAGGTGAATCACTGCTCGAGGCAATGCTATACTCTTGTATCGCTATAGACTGGATTTCCTGTGCAGTAGCAATACTACGTGGAAAAGACCCTAGCGCTATTGGTGCTATTCGTAGTCTCAAAGAACATCTCAGTTAGTAGAGTGGCCCTAGAACTAAGCGTGGGTCTGGAAAATCCCGTAATGCCTGTTCTCTTTCAGCAGGGGATACAACGCCAGGCAGGTCATGGGTTGATGGTTCAACTAGTGAGAGTTGAAAATGTAGATGTGGTTCCCAACCCCCATTCTCAGAAAACTCACCAAACCACCCGAGCACTTCACCAGCGGACAATTTTTGGCCAACCTTTTTTCCTTCAAGAGAACTATTGCTCAAATGACCAAAAAGAGCCCACACGTTCACGCCGTCAATAACCTGCTTTGTGATTATCACATTGCCATAATCTCCGGCCGCAGGATTGTAACCAAAATGTGAAATTTCACAAGCGGTAAAAGCGTGGCACTCAGTGCCTATAGGCCCACCAATATCTATTCCTATGTGGATGAATCGCTTTCCCTCGAAAATCTCGGTATTGTATAGCCCGCGCCTGTCCTCATCATAACGCCCAATTGAATATTCAAATTCTGATTCGGGAATCACCCCCCCTGTGAGGTCTAAAACCCCATACTTTTCAGGAAGTTGTACAACTTGGGAGAAGGTCTGCCTAGCCCAATCAATTGGCCCGTCCATGGTCACTGCGACACTGTCTTTGCTCTTGAAATCAATGATGTAGTTTTTCGCATCACTTGAAGAGTGATGCGCTCTAGGCGATGCGATGGAGGGTGAGTTAGGGACTGTTCTATGGCATCTGCTGGCTGGCTCTGCTCTGCTGTTTGGCAGTGGAATCTTTCCTGCACTTTTCATAATCAAAATTCTTGACCCGCTTTCAGATACTTTCCGCAAAGTGATGTTATTGCCAGCAATTTCTTTGTTGGTGGTTTTTGGTATTGCAGGATGGATGGTTGTCATCACTGGAAAATTTGATTCTACAAGCCTAATGTTGCTCTTGATTTTTGCAAATTGTATGGCAGCATTATTTCACTGGAAAAGAGATGTTATCCGAGTTCGACGCCTCTCACAATGGGAGTTAATGGAAGAACGGGCAGATCTACTTGAATCCGAAGGAGAACTGCCAAAAGCCATTGAAACTGAATCATTACATGAGGAAACTACAGAATTAGAAGAAGACGTTGAAAAAAAGAAAAAACTAGCCATCGACCTAGCATCTTCTCGTTCATGGTGGCTACCTTTAGCATTGGCAACTGCGGCTCTTCTTTCACTCCTTCCTCTTCTCCTCTTTGAATATCCAAACGGTGTTGATTGGATTGGTTTCTCAACACTTTCACACCGTTTGGCAACGAGCGGAGATTTGTCTTTACCAGCCATCTCAGAAGGGAATTGGACTTATCCACCCGCTCTTCCTGCAACTGCTGCACTGCTAGAAAATGTAGTTGGGATGACACCTGCAAGTGCAATACATCTTGTTGGCCAACTCTCATTATTTGCATTAATTTGGGGCATTGCAGGTGCTTCTGATAGATGGGGAGCGAGTGGTCCAACCCTACTCTGCTTAGCACTTGTACCTGCCCTTTTTGTCAAAGCTCATGATTCAGGATACCCCACAGTAGCGAGTCAACTTGGTTTGGTAATAGGTCTGTTAGTTCTTCTAAGACCAATTGGAGAGAGAAGGCGTGGACAGGACATATTGTTCGCAATATGTGTCATCACGACAGGAGCAATTCATCCAACAGGAGCACTCTATCTCGGCACTTTACTTGGTGCTTACCTCATTACTCATCGATTTGGCATGAGGCGAGAAATTGCTGTCAGTCGGCTTGCTCTGACTTCAGCGGTGATACTGAGTATTGCTGCTTATATCGTTCTAGTTACCTTTGCACCTAGATTGCTTTCGGAGCCGGTATTTTCTGAATATGGCTGGCAGGGTGGATTTAGCCTAATCCTATTCAACGGCCCAGTTGCAATTGCCTTGGCTGGATGGGCTTTATGGAGAACTAGAACCAGTATCGAAGTGGTAATGTTAGCCGTATGGATTGGCATCAACTGGATTTTGACGCTAGTACATTTATTCAATGGAATTATTGCGTTCTCATTCTTTACTCTTCTATCGTATGTTCTCTACAGCATGGCTCTACACGCCTTCCACATACCGTTGGCAATAGTCGGTGGAATTCTTCTTTCAAATAGCGTCAAACTGACTCCACGAGAGCGACCAATTTCAGTTGACCAAGATGGAGAAGCGATGGTTCAAGAAATGCTTGAAGCAAGTCGGAATTTAAGTGTCGATGAAATTTCAGCTAGTGCAAAGGAAGCGACTGATGAGGAATCTGCCTTAATGTGGCTACCGATGACTTTACCAAAGCCGATTGACAAAAAGTGGATGGCAGCGGTTTTCATCTTCGTTCTTTTACAATTAACAATTTCAAATGCTCTGTTAATCGAACTTTCAAGCCATGATGAACTACGGGTACAAACAAAGGGTGATCGAGATTTGATGAGCACACTGAACCTTCCTGAGGGTTCTGTACTGTTTACCGAGGATGCTCACTGGGGTAATGCTTACGATATTGACGCACAAATTGGTGTGACGACCTTTCCCTCTCTTGGGCTCGTGGATGTTCAAGTGAATAACCAAGGACATGCGCGTTCAGCGATTCTAAAAGATGATACTGAAACGCTAAGGGAATTAGGGGTAACTCATGCCCTATCTAGCCCCATGGGAACCTTTGGTGAGGTTTTTGCAAAATCGCCATATTGGGAAATAAGCAGAGATATTGATGGGAGCCGACTATGGATATTGAAGGAGATTCCCACCAGCAGATCTGCAACCAGTAGTACATTTGTTTATCCTGATGAGAATTCTTGTATTGCGCCGTGTCAATGGAGAGTAGACCCCTGGTGGATGGTTGATGCAGACCAGTTGATGAATAGACCAGATTCGCAACCATTCCTCAGCCAAGGAGACATCTCGTTAGATGTGCCTCTCGAAAGAGGCAGTCGGGACCAGACTGTGAAAATCAATATCATGATTGATGCACCAAGCGGATTATCAGTAGAAATCTATTCAATTGATGATACCGAAATTGAAGGTAGACATTACACCACTGATGGTGGTTGGCAACAATTAACCCTCATCACAAAAACGAGCCTAGCAGATGAATTAAAAGTTGAAATTGTAGTCTCCGGTGGTGGTAGTACTTGGGTTAATCCTTTGGCTATAACAGGCCGTGGCGATCAGTTGATTGACCACGATGGCGTTAGGATTCACTGGGTTGAATTAAGACCGATGGTTGAATGAAGGAGTTGGTAAGTTGGAAAAGCAGATGAGGAACCTAACCATTCTTCTTCCGACTCGCAATGAGGTGAAAGGACTAGCTGTAGTAGTAGAAATGATACCCACTACTGAGTTGAAAAAGATGGGGTGGAATCACCGGCTCGTTTTGGTTGATGGCTATTCTACTGATGGAACAGTAAAAGTGGCTCGAGATTTAGGCATGACTGTCTATGACCAACGCGGTGGGCTTGGCAAAGGAATGGGTTTACGTCAAGCGTTTAAGCATTATATTGAAAGTGGTGATGAAGCACTTGTGATGCTTGACCCTGACGGCACTTATGACCCCCGAGATATCCCTCATCTTCTTCGACGTTTGGATGCAGGGGGATGTGATGTAGTAATTGGTTCACGCCTAAGAGGAGAAATGGATGATGGCGCGATGGGGCGAGTGAACTACATAGGAAACCACATTCTAACATGGGCGGCGGTTGCTCTGTATCGGAATTTCATCAGTGATTTATGTACTGGATTTTGGGCTTTCAAGCGAGAAGCGATTCAGGCTATGCAACTGAATTCTATATCGTTTGAAATTGAAGCAGAAATGTATGCGGCTTGCTGTCATAATAAGATGCGAATTAGAGAGGTCCCAATCAGATATCATAATCGATTAGGAACTGCAAAACTGGACAGTATCCATGATGGTGTAAGAATAATGCGCAAATTATTGGTTCGTAGATTTTTCAGATATCCGGTGAATTAACCAAAAAGTGACAAAATACCATCGGAGAGAGATGTTTCTGGCTTCCAATCAAATGTTGATTGAAGTTTTGTTGGGTCGCCGCTACTGTGCTTGATATCTCCGTCACGGCCATCTTCATAGGTTACAGAAATCTCTTCTTCTACATGGGCTGATATCAGACTCACCACCTCATTGAGGGTGACTGGAGAGCCTGTACAAATGTTGAACGCTGACGCGTGTGCTGGTGATGAGACGCCACTCTCAACAAGAGAATTACCTGTCAAGAGTAGAGCTTGTACAACATCTGAAACATGAATGAAATCACGTGTTTGTTCGCCATCACCAAAAATAGAAATTTGGCGTCCAGTTGATGCTCTATCAATAAAAATTGATAATACGCCGCTATATTGTGAAGAAGGGTCCTGCCCTTCGCCATAGACATTGAAGAATCGTAGTGCACAGGCTGGTGTTGATTGCGAATCTAACGAACAGATATTGGCATCAATAGTGGCTTTCTGCTGACCATAATACCCGACAGGTGAAATCGGATGATTCTCTGCAATTGGGATTTCAATCGGTTCGCCATAAATTGCTGCACTACTAGCAAAGATAACGGGGCAATTTGCTGATGAAATAATCTCGAGGCTTGCTTGAAGATTTACTTTATCAGACCACGCTGGGTCGGCTTCACACAATGGAACTGATGCGATTGCTGCAAGATGAAATATCGCATCTGAACCTTGGATTGCGTCTGATAACGACGAGGTGTCGGTGATGCATCCTTCAATTAATTCCACACCTTTTGGAACCCTACCCATGTCTCCAGCCGATAGGTCGTCTACGACTGTCACACTTGCTCCTAAAGAGAGAAGTTTAGCCGAGAGATGAGAACCGATGAATCCAGCCCCGCCTGTGACTAAGACGTGCTTCCCTGCCCATTCCATCAATCCATCACAGTAGGAAGGCGGCTTTAGGACTTCACTCTTCTTCATTGGTAGGCAGGGATAATTTTGTGACTGTCCTTACTGATGTTGAGATTAATTGTGGATTTTTATCCGTGATATCTCTTGCCGCGCCTTCTGCAACTTTGAGTTTCTTCAATTTTTCACCAGCAGGAATCATACTTCCATCGTAGGCTCCAACTGCATCATTATACCCTGTAACCGCCGATGAAAGACCTCTGCCAATTTTGGCTAGGTCTTCTCCAAATTTTGCTGCTCTATCATAAAACGCTCTGGCTGCAGAACGGATTTCTTTTGCATTTTCTGCCATCGAAACTTGATTCCAATAAATTGCAACTGTTTTCAACAGTGCCATCAAAGTCACAGGCGTTGCGATTAATATCTGTTTTCTGAAAGCATATTCCTGTAACTCTGGGTCAATTTCATAGGCTGCTGAAAGGATTGGTTCAGCGGGAATAAACATCACCGTAAAATCTGTACCATCCATCAGTGATGGATAATCCCGTTTAACTAAATCATCAATATGTTTCTTGACTTCTTTAGCGTGTTCCGCCATCTTCAACAAACGTTTCTCTGGCTCTGTTATCTCCAATGCATCCCAATATGAAGCGAGTGGGACTTTTGCATCCACTGGGATATCTCCGCCACCAGGAATCTTGGCAAGTAAATCAACACGTGCACCTCCTTTCCCTGACTTCAAAGTAAACTCAACATCAAAATCACAATGTTCTAGCATACCAGCAGCTTTGACAATATTCTTTAGCGATATTTGGCCCCAATTTCCCCTAGCTTGGATTGAACCTCGAAGGGCAGTCGAGAGTTGCACATTCGTGTCACGAAGATCTGTTGTCTGTTTGTGTAATGTGTCCACAGTTCTCTTGAGGCCTTGATAAGCACCTTCTCGCTTTGTTTCCATATCAGTCGCTGCTTTCTCTAATTTTGTCAACCCATCTTGAATTGGTTTGATGAGGTTCTCAACTTCTTTTTTACGTGCTTCCAAATCCTTTCCAGACTCTGATTGGACCTTGCCGAGGCGTTCTTCTGCAAGCCGTAAGAAATCCTCTGAATTCTGACTTGCAACATCCTTTGCAACCTTACTCATTTGAAGATGCAATATCTCTTTGCTTGCCTCCATCGCTTCCTCTTGGGCTAGCATCCTCTCTTGGGAACGTACTAAATCTGTTGAATATCGATTCTTTGCAATCAACCAACCAACTGCCATGCCAATCCCAAGGCCAATTATTGCCATAATCATACTAACTGCTTCTACCATCGTCTTACCTCTTGATGCCACCCTATATGAATAAGTTGAACTTGAACCGGCGGTTCAAGAATATGTCGTTCAACCGACGTTGCTATGAAGAAGTGGCTGAGTCGGAGAAATTAGGAGATGGATGATGAAAGAGAAGGTTGCACTACTCGGTTCCAGCGGAATTGTCTCACAGCGATTCCAGCAACGCTTAGCCAACCACCCGTGGTTTGAACTGGTTGCTGTTTTCGGCACTCCAGAAAATGCTGGAAAATCACTTAATCAACTAACTTGGAATCTCCCCGTACCACGACCAAAACTCCCTGAACTTGAGGTGATTTCCTGCCCAAACATTGATTTGAACTTCCAATTGGGAAAATTAAACATCCAATTGGTTTTTTCGGCCCTTCCATCTGAAGCAGCACTTGAAATTGAGCCAATACTGAGACAGGCTGGTAAACATGTTTTCTCCAATTCTGCTCCTCATCGAATGGACAGCGAGGTACCACTCGTAATACCTGAGGTAAATCCAAACCACCTCGCCCTTGTTGATAGTCAAAAATCAAAATATCAGGGAGGTTCAATCATCTGTTCCACAAATTGCACTGTTATGCCAGTCACAATCCCTCTGAAACCTATTGTTGATAAAATTGGCATCAACTCAATCCAAGTTCAAAGTGAACAATCACTTTCAGGAGGCGGACTACAGATGATTACTGACGCAAAACAATCCGGAGTAGTAGCACCTGAAATACCCGGTGAAGCGGAAAAAATCGCCGAAGAAGCGCACAGGCTACTTGGTGAAGTAAATGGTAATGAAGTCACACCAGCAAATTTTGCGACTGATATTTCATGTAAGCGAGTGATGAGAGATTTTGGCCACCTTGTCAGGGTGAATGTGGAATTATCTAGGACTACTAGCGAAGAAGAAATTTCTACACTTTTCAAAAACTTTACATCATTACCTCAGCAATTAGAATTGCCATCAGCCCCACTAAAACCAATCATTGTGGAGAACTCCTCAATCAACCCCAAAATTCACCAATGGGCAGGAGCGACGTCTATCGATAATCCGGACCCTGCTTACGATTTACGTTCTGGAATGTCAGTTGTGGTCTCAGATTTACAATTATCAGATAACCAATTAAGTTTCACTGCTTTTTCTGAAAATACGATTCGTGGGGCAGCGGGTGGTTGCCTACTCTTAGCCGAACTCGCATTCCAACAAGGATTACTCGTTTAGGCAAAATCCTTCTAACCGGTGCGCTGACTCGCCGGCGTGAAAGGTATGTCACAAGTTGAAATCGTAACAGGAGTTTCCCTGTCGAGCCTCACAAAGTCGGTGCCACAACAACTCGGACAAAACTGGCAACAGGGACATCAGAGGACACAAATTTTGATTCTTATTCAACGGCATCACAGGCAGAAGTTTGAGGCTCATGCTGCTACTCTCTCACTCAAACATGCATGCTGGTCCTTATTTTATCGTCCCCGGAAAGAAGTGGATGAGATCCAAAACAACGGGCTTGACCCAAAAACCGCTTCGTTCATGTTTCTTGATGTTGCCTTAGAGGACCTTGGAAAGTGGGTTGGCCCACTCTCTAAAGATGACTGGCTTCGCGAAGAAGTGATCATCACCCCATCCGAAGATGCTGATACTTACGACTCAACAAAGTGGACGATGTTTCGCGACCCTTGGCTAGAGCAAATTGAGGTACTACCCCTCCAAACAGCACCACTTGAAATTGTTGCGAAGGCTTGGCTTACAATTCCAACAGCCACAACTGCCCCAACTGGTATTCCATCTACTCCTACCCCGGTTGCTGAAAATGCAGGTGGGGTGGAAGTATCTAGTGATTCAGCATTTGCCGGCAAATTAGCAGACTTAACCCATAGTTTTGGAGTTGGTAGCGCAGATGCGCCGGCGGTGGCTGCCACCCCACACGAACCAGCCCCCGCGGCTCCACCCTCGCCAGCCCCTGCGGCTCCACCGGCACCAGCATTCGTCATGCCATCGGGACCAGTTTCAATCCCAAATTTCAGTGCTAGTGCCCCAGCGGAACCAGAACCAGAACCACAAGCCATGGAGGCACCACCAGCTCAAAACCTAGCACCGAAGGTAGTGGAAGCACCAATTGTTGAGCCCGCAAAAGTTGAGGAAGAACCAGTGATTGTAGAATCTACTGAACAAGTGGCAGAATCACAAATTAGTACTGACGATGATGAAGGTGTAGAAATCCATACAGAACTTATTGATATTATCCAATTGTTGAAAGTTGGTGGATTGGAAACCGAACAAATTCTTGAAAGTCCTGCCTTTGTTGAAGTTTCAGAACGAGCCACAGCAGCCGGATTAGATGTGTGGACAATCTTAATCGAAAATGCAAGTTAAGTTCACAATAATTGAATTAGAAATATTGCCAGTGAAGACTTTGTTAATACCATTCGGCGGCAAGTTAAATTGCAATCGTTTTCCGGCCAAAGATGAATCACATGGTTTACTGTCCAGCGTGTAGTGAACAGCAAGATGATGTGAAGATGTTTTGTCGTTTTTGTGGGGGTAATTTACCCGGCGAGAAATTGATGATTAAACTGCGAAACGAGGCCATCGCTTTAGCCAGTAAACGCAGTGGAAAAAGCGTATCACAAAGCCATTCTGAGACGCAGAAAACAATTGCTGCAGTACAAGCAAACGAAAACAACGGTAGTACCTACAAAGACGTGAATAATGGCGTTCACCTCAATTCAACAAAAGTAACAACAAACAGCCTAAAAGACCTCATGCGTGATATTTGAGACTCACTTGGTGACTTTTACCACAGAGAATATTTGCTCCGAATAATCGTTAGCGAACGATACTTGGGCGCGGTTTGATTTCACATGAGCGCCTCCCAAGATACATGGCAGGGGGGCTTCGCCGACTCGCGATGACTCTTTCCCAACTGCCAAAGCACCCACAAAATTCAGTTGAACTTGAACAATATAGCACCGAGGGTGATTTTGCTGCCCGCTGGATTTCAGCAATTGTTGAGGCGGGCGATCTCAACCCAGAATCTAAAATTCTTGACCTTGGAGCGGGTAACGGCATACTAGGGATTGGCCTTCTTCTTGCTGGAGGCGCTCATGCAACCCTGCTAGAAATTGATTCTGATGCATCTAGCAAAGCGAGTGAGGGGTTGACTAAACTTAACCTGAATGAACGAGCAGAACTTCTTGTTCAAGATTTGACTGAGTGGAAGCAGTGGCCCGAAGACCTCGAGTGTGATTTACTAATCATGAATCCGCCATGGGGATTTCAAAAAGCAAAGGCTGACCGCCCTTTTCTTCAACTCGCATTTTCTTCTCCCGCCAAATCAATTCACCTTCTCCACTCTGCGAACGCTACTCACCCACCAGCACTAGGAAAAGAACTTGGTTGGCATGGTGAAGTTTTGCTTGATGAAACTTTTAGACTACCAGCAAATTATGAACACCATTCGCGGAGTATGACAGAGACTGCCGTGAAATGTTGGCGTTTTGTTAGATAGACGCCTTCAAAAACCCCAGTCGGCTCGGCAGGTTACTAATCCATCTCGTAGAGATGCCTTCAGGAGACCTATTCCAATGTCAAGCACAGTTACTGATGGAAATTTTGTCACCCCAGGTGAAAAGATCGAACTATCAGGAGATGCAGGCACAGGGGTGACAGAAGTTGATGGGGCACTTATCGCTACACAAGTTGGAGTTGTATCTCTAACTGATGGTTCAGTTTCGGTTTCCTCGGTCAATGGCGGACCTCTTACCCCAGTTGTTGGTGATGTTGTTATTGGACAGGTTAGCAGGTTACAAAACAAGACTGCTGAAATCAAAATTTTGCATGTTGAAGGAAATTCTTTCCGAGACCTCCCTGCAGAACAATTGTTTGGGGATTTATTTGTTGCTGAAGTCGTAAATCGATTTCTTCCCGCTCCCGGTGACGCAATGCGCATGAACGACGTAATTCGCGGTGAAGTGCTTCAAACCAAACCAATTATGAAACTCACAACAAAGCCAAAACCACGCTATGGTGTTCTACACGCTGCTTGTCCAGCTTGTGGAGAGATTCTTTCTCCAAGCGATGAAAAAGAGGATTTCAATGTCGCTTGTAGTCGTTGTGACTACACTGCTTATCGAGCATTGGCTGATGATTACGGCCACGGATTCTTTGAGGAAGGAAGTGGGTTTGATGCCTTAAACCGTGGCGGCGAGCGATGGAATTCTGATGCTGAGGCTCGCCTCTCCCATGACGGCTCCCGTCCATATTTGTCTCCTTTAGCAGACTATCGCAGAGGAACTGTCCATGAAATTCCAAAGAAATTCCTTGGCCGCGGTGATGGCGGTGGTAGAGGGCGTGGGGACCGACCACGCCGTGAAATGCACAAAACCACATGCACACTTTGTTCGGATAAGTGTGAAGTGCCATTCAAACCCACACCAGGGAAGCCAATTCGTTGCCGACCCTGTATGGAAAAAATTGAGAATGGGGAGGCAACACCTGATGAGTTGTCAGCCGAAAGAAAAATTCTACTCGCCGCAAGAGATGCAGCACAGGAAACAGCCGGATTCAAGATGTTCATCGGTGGTATACCATACGAAGTGAATGAAGAGGAACTCTCTGCTTTATTCGCTGAACATGGCGAATTGAAAGAAGTGCACATCGCTACAGACCGTGAAACAGGAAAAAGTAAAGGATTCGCATTTGTTACTTACGCAAGCCATTCCGAAGGAAAGAAAGCCCTTCCAAATCTGAAAGGCCTCAAAGTAGGTGGTCGTAAGTTGACTGTCCAAGAAGCAAAATCAGGTGGAGGACGTGGTGGCGGTGGCCGTGGTGGCGGTGGTAACCGTGGTGGTCGCGGTGGTGGCCGAAGCGTACGCGGTGGTAACCGTGGTGGCCGAAACGACCGTCGCTGAAATTTGGCATTGCCACTAGGTTTTGCCGAACTTATCACAACCAATGACCTATCCCGCACAAGTGGAGGGTTTCATTTGGGTTGGTTAGTAATCGATGGTTATGAGGATGAACCTGCTGCCTTTGGCGTACCTCCCTACATCGGATTCCACATCCGATATGTCTGCGGAGTTTTGGAATCAAGAAACATTGACTATGATTATGTGACAATTGATGATTGGCGACTTGGCAACCGACCTGACCTGTCCAATTGTGATGGAATCGTTCTTTTGGCAGGAGCAATTGTACCTGGAAAATATTTGCGCGGCACACCAATTTCACTCAGAGAAACTGATGACCTGCTAAGAACGGTGCCGCGCCATGCACCACTAATCGCCGGAGGCTGGGCTATCAGAGGGTGGCGCCAACAAGGTTGGACTCCATTGAGAAGCAACCTCTTCTTGTGTGTTCAAGATACAGATGCTACTCTCAATCATTTTCTCGAAAAGGGAGAATTCAAGCACCAGAGAAGAACCACAGAACAATGGAATGAGTGGGCAAATCATGGGGCTTTGAGTAAGGCTGTACGAAAACACCCCGACCTAATTAGTAAACGGGGAGAGGAAAATCTCCCTGGACCATTGACTTATGAGGTTGAGGTTTACCAAGGCTGTGTGCGATACAAAAGAGGATGTAAATTCTGCATCGAGCCAAAAAAGGGTGTCCCTATTTTCCGAACACCTGAGCAGGTGATTGAAGAAGTGAAAATTGCTATCGAATCAGGTGTAACAAATGTGAGATTAGGTGGGATGACTGATGTCTATACTTACATGGCTGAGGGAGTTGTTGAACTAGAATATCCACAACCAAACCCTGAACCAATTGCCAAGTTATTGCATGGCTTACGGGACCTTGATGGTCTTGACATACTTCATACTGACAATGCAAACCCTAGTATCATCGCGGAGAATTTAGAGTTGGCAAGTGAAATTACCAAAACACTTGTTGAAACATTGAGTGATGGAAGTGTGCTGTCTTTTGGGTTAGAATCTGCAGACCCAACCGTGCATGATGCTAACTGGCTAAATTGCGATACAAATCAATTGAAAGTTGCTGTTCGCCACATCAACGAACATGGCTGCAAACGTGGCTCAAGAGGGCTTCCTCAACTACTTCCCGGACTCAATTTCATCGCTGGATTAAACGGTGAAACCGCTAATACTTACAATATGAATAGGCAACTTTTGCAAGAAATGAAGAATGAGGGATTGTGGCTTCGTCGCATCAATATCCGCCAAGTTGAAGGCGAGGGATTCCAAGAAATTCCGGAAGTTGAATTCCGAGAATTCAAACAATGGGTACGAGACGAAATTGACGGCCCATTGTTAGAAGAACTGTTTCCATTGGGTCAGCGATTGAATGCAATTCGATGGGAAAGCCATGATGAGCGCATTCGCCTCCCAAGCAACATCACCGATGAAAGTCACAAAAGTGAATCGTGCAGAGGCAATTCTGGAGTTACGTTTGGCAGACAAATTGGTGCCTATCCAATCTTAGTTGGAATACCATACCACATCCCGTTAGAATCCATCTCAGACGTCATCGTTACTGGTCACGGCAAACGCTCTATTTCGGCAGTAGAAGCAAAACTCAATCTCAATACTGCAAGTCAGAAGCAACTTCAGGCGATTCCAGGTATTGGAGAGAAAACAGCGTGGAATCTAATTAGTGAAAGAGTGAAGAGAAAACACCGAGGAAACTCTTTTTCATCCTTGGAAGATGCTTTTGAATCAATAAATTTGATGCCGTCACAACAAGCAATAAAAATCTTGGAGGTAGAGTAATGAATTCTCTTGAAGAAGCGGCAAAATCCCTTTCCATTGCTTGTAACAAACTAACCCCTAGACTGAGTAAAACCGTGTCTTGGGTTTACAATCCCCTTGATTACGCGTGGGAAGTACATAACCAATACTTGAGAAAATACGGTGGCTTGGGTAGCAAGACCATCTTGCTTGGCATGAACCCCGGACCTTGGGGTATGGGTCAAACCGGTGTACCCTTTGGAGATGTCAGCAAAGTAAGGGATTATCTCGGATTAACTGGGGATGTTGGTCAACCTGAAACATCGCATCCAAAACGTCCTGTTATTGGCTTGGAATCAACTAGGAACGAAATTTCTGGGACAAGATTATGGGGGATTATTGAGGACACATTTGGTTGTGCTGAGGATGCGCATGCTAACTTATTTGTCGTGAACCATTGCCCTTTGTTGATGTTTGATGAAAATGGAAAAAATCTCAC
Organism: Methanobacteriota archaeon; assembly: GCA_016845345.1. Taxonomy (GTDB): domain Archaea; phylum Thermoplasmatota; class Poseidoniia; order Poseidoniales; family Thalassarchaeaceae; genus MGIIb-Q1. The sequence goes on along the minus strand of JAERSV010000091.1, from coordinate 14,256 downwards.
ACCTGACAAATTGAGTGGTGAAAGTGCCAAGGAATTACTTGAACTTTGTAATCTGCATCTACGACAAGTGGTTGAAATCCTCGATGCGACACGAGTAATTGGTGTAGGTGCTTATGCTGAAAAGCAAGCAAAGAAGGCACTCGTTGGAATCGATATTGAAATCGCGCGGATTCCACATCCTTCGCCAGCCAGTCCATTAGCCAATAGAAATGGTGGTGCAGACTGGCGCCACGAAGTGAAGGCGGTACTATCTGAATTGTGATTTATCAAACCATAAAACATACAGAAAACCGATATTTGACCCATTTAAAATTAGCAATATGCCGCCCTAATCCTCATGAGGGGGACCTTACCTTCGCTGAGACAGTGAGCCTATGAGCGAGAGTAGAGAACCAATAAAAATGAAGATACATGACATTGATAGAGATTGGAGCAATCCAATTGCTGGAGACCCAAGAACATTGCATGAAATGATGATTACAGCAGTTGCACGAAGTGGAGACGCGCCATTGTTTGGATACATCCCAAGTCAGGGACAACCAAGAATCCATATCTCTTTCAATGAGTTTGGAGGATTAGTTGACTCTGTTTCACGCGGATTGCGTGACCGCGGTGTGACTTCGGGTGGAAGAGTAGCAATTATTCTCAACAATTCTGTAGAATGGGCGGCAACATCCTATGCCGCAAATTCTCTAGGTGCTGCTTACACAGCAATGTACACCCACCAACACGGTAGCGAATGGGCTTTCATCATCAATGATTCAAGCCCAACTGTTCTAATCGCAGCGGATAACGATGTACTTGACCGACTTTGCGAACATTTGCCTGATGATGGTTGGCCATCGGGTGGAATTGTATTACTTGGTGAAGATGCACCTAATTCCACACCACCCGAAGGTGTGAGCGTTACAAACTGGAGCACATTTGTTGCCGAAGGAAATAACTCGGAACCTGTCGGAGAGCCAGCAAATGATCCACACGCTTTAGCAACTTTGCTCTACACTAGTGGAACAACTGGAAATCCAAAAGGGGTAATGCTGACAAACTGGAATATCCTCCACAATATTTTGACAATGCAAGGAAGATTTGAGATATACAAAGGCGATAAAACTGCCTCATTCCTACCATGGGCACATTCCTTTGGACAAATGGGCGATTTACACTACATGTTACACCAAGGGGTTCACATTAACCTCATCTCAGATTTGTTGAAAATTGCCGAAGAGTGTACCGAAATCAAGCCACACGCCCTGTTCGCTGTACCCCGTGTTTGGAACAAATTGTATGGGAAAGTTATGGCTGGACTAAATGCATCACCTATCAAGAAAAGATTAGGGGCACTGGCTTTCAAGAAAGCAGCGGCGAGAATTGCGGCTGATGGCAGGGATTGTGTCAAGATTCAACCAAAGGGATTCCTAGACAAAAAACTTGACAAAATTGTATTCAGCAAAATTCGAGGAAGATTCGGAGGCGAAATGCGATTCTGTATTTCTGGCGGAGCAGCACTGTCCCCCGAAGTTGCATCATTCATTCAATCTGTCGGATTCTCAATGTATGAGGGATATGGTCTAACCGAAACTGCACCTCTCGTCTCAATTAATGGATGGGAAAGTGGACATCCGTGCAAATTAGGCACTGTTGGCCGAGCCATACCAGGGGTGCGTATCGTAATTGACCAAGACGCGTGGGATAACCCCGACAGTGATGATGGTGAAATTGTGGTTTACGGACCAAACATCATGAAGGGTTACTGGAATAATCCAGAAGCAACTGCAGAAGTGATGACCGAGGATGGTGGATTCAGAACTGGAGACCTTGGAGTTCTTGATGATGGATTCTTGAAAATCACTGGAAGGGTAAAAGAACAATTCAAACTTGAGAATGGTAAGTACGTCGCACCCTCACCTCTTGAAGAATCACTCAAACTTTCTGCTTTGGTGGAACAATGCTGTGTTGATGGAACTAATAAAATTAAAACTTTCACGATACTTCACCCTAACGAATATGCTCTTCGAGACGGATTAAAAGGTGCAAATATTGATGCTAGTGGCTCATTTGAAGAACTGTGTGCTTCACAAGAAGTCCGTACTTTTGTGCTTGAATCATTGAAAAAAGAAATCATGGTGCCAAATTGGAAAGGATTTGAAATTTCAGGAGGAGTTGTTCTAGATTCGGAAGAGTGGACTACCGATAATGAGATGATTACACCTTCACTCAAGGTTAAGCGCAGAGCATTATTTGCTAAGCACCAAGCAGACATTGATGCTTTGAGTTAATCAAGTTGGTCGCCATAACGCCATTGTTGGAAAAATGAACCAACGATGATACAGACTACGATGATGATCGCACTAAGGCCTGAATTTAAATCAAAATTTTCCAATCCTTGTATGCCTACAGATGTGATTGTGACGCCGGCGGCTAAAGAAATTCCACCTAAACTTGATGAACCAACAAAGATGACTGGTTCCTTCATATTTTTGACTAATCTAGCCCCAATAATAAATGCAATATCCAACGCAATTGCACCAATAATCCAATTAATAGAATAAAATTCTACAATAATCGAGAGAATTACTGCCATCACGCCCATGCCGAGAGAACCGCCGACGATGTAGTGGAAATTCTTGCCTATTGAGGCACCTGAAATACCTGCTACCATTCCAAATGCAACCCCAACCCAAATTGCGATTTTAGGATCAACACCCAAAAATGCGTAAACTACTGCGCCGGCTGTTAATGCAAATGGCACAAAAAGAGCCCATGCAGTCAGTAGTGGTAATAGCCTTGGACCGGCTAAAGATAGAGATACGCCAAGAAGAACAAGTATCATGCCAATAATTGGTCCATAACTTGTGAGAATCGCATCAAGTTGTTGCTCTTGGCTGAGTGGCACAAATTACCCGAATGAGCGACTTTGCTTCAATTGTCGGGTCACGTAAATTTTGCAAGAATTGCTGGCGGCCGTAGGCCGCCAAATAGGAGATATGATGAGTAGAGGCTGAATCGGGTTACTTATGGTGAGTGGGACGGGGGAATCTGCTGAATCTACTTCAGGTCCCACAAAATCTGTGACTCCGTCCCCTCGTCGAGTCGTAACTGCGGCCTCATTATTCGATGGTCATGATGCCGCCATCAATGTCATGCGGCGATTAATTCAAGCCGCTGGAGCAGAGGTAATCCACCTTGGACATGACCGTTCAGCCCAAGACGTTGCCAATGCTGTAATCCAAGAAGATGCCCACGCGGTTGCCCTTTCATCTTATCAAGGCGGCCATGTAGAATACTTCACTTACATCCGCCAAATCTTAGATGATGCTGGTCGAGATTATGTCAAAATATTCGGTGGTGGAGGCGGCACCATTACACCAATCGAAATGCGAGATTTACACGAGGCTGGGATAACAAAAATTTACTCTCCAGATGATGGTAGAAGCCTCGGCTTAGTCGGAATGATTGACGACATGATGGAGAAAACGAATGACCTTGACTTACTCGATGGAGGTAAACTCAATGAGTTGTCTAACTCACTCACACCAGCCGACCACGGGGCTATTGCAAGACTCATCACCCTTGCCGAAAATGGAGATAATGCATCCTTCAATTCAGCATTGGATAAGTGCCGCTCTCAACCTTCTGATAAGCAAGCACCGGTTGTCGGAATCACCGGCACTGGAGGGGCTGGAAAATCATCGCTTCTTGATGAATTGATGTTGAGAATTATTCGCGACTCCCCCGATTTGAAGGTCGCATTCCTCTGCACTGACCCTACCCGGAAACGAACCGGAGGGGCTTTGCTTGGTGACCGAATTCGAATGAATGCTCTGTCTCACAGTAATTTTTTCATGCGAAGCCTTGCAAGTCGTGGTTCAGGAAAAGAAGTAAGTGACCGCCTTGAAGAAGCAATTTCAGTTTGTCAAGCAGTAGGATTTGACCTTATTTTTGCTGAAACAAGTGGAATCGGTCAAGCAGATGACGCAATCAGCAATTTAGTAGACCATACATTCTATGTGATGACAGCAGAATATGGGGCTCACACCCAACTAGAAAAAATTGAGATGCTTGACGTTGCAGACTTGGTTGTAATCAACAAATTTGAGCGACGTGGTGCTGTCGATGCCCTGCGCGCTGTTCGAAAACAAGTGCGCAGAAACCGTAACCTGTTCGGCATCGACGATACTGAACTACCCGTATGTGGTACCATTGCTAGCCAATTCTCCGACCCGGGCGTTGACGACCTGTGGTTTCGTCTCTCCTCAATGATTATCCTCGCTGACGGCAATAACCCAAATGCTACCAAACCTTCCCTACCTACATCAGGAATGCCAGAGCCTAGGCACATTATTCCCCCCGAACGTGTGAATTATTTGGCAGAAGTTTCAGCGACAGTACGAGAATACCACACCCGAACATATAGTGAAGTCGGAAAGGCAAGATTAGCACAACAACTTGCCGAATCTGCAAATCATCTCGAAACTATCGGTAAATCTGATTCAGCGACAGAAATACGCCAAGAAGCAACCGAAATTCTGCAAGACCTACACCCAACTGCTCGCACCCTCCTTGAGGAATGGCCTGACAAAGTTGAAACGTACGATGGAGGTGAATATTCCTACGATGTGAGAGGGAAAACATTCTCTGCTCCAACAAAATCTGAATCACTTTCTGGCTCAAAAATACCACGAGTAGCACTACCGAGAACCGAAGATAAAGGGACGCTCTTGAATTGGTTAAGGAAGGAAAATCTACCGGGTAGTTTCCCTTTTACTGGCGGTGTGTTTCCATTCAAAAGGGCTGATGAGGACCCAACTAGAATGTTCGCTGGAGAGGGCCCAGCAAGCCGCACCAATTCACGTTTCCACCTACTAAGCGAGTCTTCTCCTTATGCTCGACTCTCTACCGCTTTTGATTCTGTAACATTGTATGGAAGAGACCCTGACATCCGCCCAGATATCTATGGGAAAGTAGGTGAATCGGGCGTTTCTATTTTTACTGTCGATGAAATCTCTCAATTATATGATGGATTTGATTTGTGTGATAAAAACACTAGCGTTTCGATGACCATTAATGGTCCAGCCCCGATTATTTTGGCTATGTTCTTTAATGCAGCAATTCGTCAACAAGAGGTCAAATTCAAAGAAAAAGAGGGGCGTGAACCGACTGATGAAGAAGCATCTGAAATCCGTAATAAAACTCTATCAAGTGTTCGAGGAACTGTTCAAGCAGACATTCTCAAAGAGGACCAAGCGCAAAACACCTGCATCTTTTCAACTGATTTCAGTCTCAAACTGATGGGAGATGTACAACAATATTACATTGAAAATAATGTCCGTAATCATTACTCAGTATCTATCTCAGGATATCACATTGCTGAGGCTGGGGCTAATCCGATTTCACAACTCGCTTTCACCCTTGCAAATGGGCTCACCTATGTTGAGTACTATCGTTCGCGTGGAATGGATGTGGATGATTTCGCACCCAATCTTTCGTTCTTTTTCTCCAACGGAATGGACCCAGAATATACAGTGATTTCACGGGTTGCTAGAAGGATTTGGTCAATTGCAATGCGTGATTTATATGGTGGGAATGAGCGTTCTCAGAAATGCAAGATGCACATTCAAACCTCTGGTCGTTCACTTCATGCTCAAGAAATGTCGTTCAACGATATTCGCACAACTCTACAAGCGCTGTTAGCCATTCAAGATAATGCCAATTCACTACACACTAATGCCTACGATGAGGCTGTTACTACACCTACATCTGAATCGGTTAGAAGAGCTTTAGCAATTCAAATGATAAACAACAAAGAATTTGGTTGGAATAAATGTGAAAATCCGATGCAAGGTTCATACCTCGTCGAAGAATTAACAGATATGGTCGAAGAGGCTGTATTACGTGAATTTGAGCGAATTAGTGAGCGGGGCGGCGTTCTTGGAGCAATGGAAATGATGTATCAACGCTCTAAAATACAAGATGAATCAATGTATTATGAAGAATTGAAACATTCAGGAGAATTGCCCATTGTTGGAGTTAATATGTTTGAAAACCCTGAGGCTGATGCATTCGACGAATCTTCTGCTGACTCCTTTGACATGGAATTGAGCAGGGCAACTCCTGAAGAAAAAGAGGGGTGCCTGAACCGGCTGGATGAATTCCATACTCAACACGCTGAAACAGCACCAATTGCTTTAGCCAAACTTCAGGAAGTCGCTCGCTCGGGTGAGAACGTATTTGCAGAATTAATGGAGACTGTGAAAGTTGCAAGCCTTGGCCAAATCACCGAAGCACTGTTTGATGTAGGCGGACAATATAGGCGCAATATGTGAGGTGCTGAGTTGAAATTATTGCTCGGCAGTGGTGGTATCAGAAACGAAGAGCAAGTGAAACTCTATCATGATGAAATGACACACCATTTCGAAGGAGTTGATGAAGTTCTATTCATCCCTTATGCAGGTAATGACCACGACTATTACCTGCAAAGAATCCAAGATTTCAGCGCCCCTTCTGGAATAAAATTAGTTGGAATTCACAACGCAGAAGACCCAATAAAAGCGGTAGAAGATGCAAAAGGAATCTACGTTGGAGGAGGGAATACATTTCTTCTAACTCGTGACCTTCACGATAAAGGCATAATTGAGCCTATCAGAAATCGAGTGAATGCCGGAATCCCATACATGGGTGTAAGTGCTGGCTCAAATGTTTCAGGCCCAACCATGCAAACTACGAATGATATGCCAATTGTCTCACCATCCTCATTTGAAACACTCAACCTTGTACCATTTCAGATAAACCCTCACTATTTTGGTGGGAAAAGTTGGGTGAAGAAGGGCGAAAAATTCGTGCAACACAATGGAGAAACAAGACAAGACCGGATTAACGAGTTCCACCAACACAACTCAACCCCTGTGCTCGGACTTTGGGAGGGGACTTATCTTCGTTGGAATGGTGAAACGGGAGAACTGATTGGTGGAAACGCTACAGTTTTCCAAGACGGCAAAGAACCTACTTCTCATGATGCTGGCACGATATTCAATGGCTCATTAGAAGCCAAATAGAATTAATCCAATAATAAAGACTGAAATAAATGACAAGATTACACCAGGAATGATTCCAACTAACATTCCTGTGCCCTTATTTGTTGAACCCGCTTGGAAGTTTCTTACAACTTGAACTATCCAAACGACAAATAAAACAAAACTGAATAGACTGCCAAAACATGGTCCGAAATCCCTTACGAACGAACCACCACCATCAGTTTCATAGCTAACAGTTAGAACGACGTCCTCTTCCAAAGGCTCTGTGAGAAATAATTCTCCGAATCCACTATCATAATCAATTGAGCCGACATTGATTTCATAGTGGTCATAGTACACCATATCGGGGCAAATTGGAGGAGAGCCCCATTCATCGTAATTTGGGTAATACCAATCATTGCCTTGGTCTCCTGCCCTTATTCGTATCTCTTGGGCACAATAAAAATCCCAATCAGTAGTATAAACAGGAAAAATAAGAGGAGTCATACTTTCATCAAAATTTTGTGAGCCGAGGAGACTTGACTGTCGTTCTGGGAGAGATAATGTAATCGTCGAGAATGGTTTATCATTAATTCCTGGATACACGATGAATTCATAATGATAATCAGTATATATCAAATGACATTCGGTATATGGGATTACTTGTGTCGGCGTATATTCAACATTTCCTGCCGCAGCACCATTTTCAATAATCATCAAATCCTCGGTTTGGGGGCAAGGGTCAACCCAATTCGTTGTATTTACAATGAATTCTAAAGGCGTCATATTTTCATCAAAAGATTGCGTTCCCATCTCTGAAGGGCTTGCTCCAGGGAGATGCAATCCAATTGAATCGTTTGGCTGTTCATAATAACGCGGATACACAGTGAACATCGCTTCTCCTTCGGTTAGATTCTCAAATGTTGCTCTTGTTACATCTCCTTGACCTTCACCAAATTGGACTTTTATGTCCTGTTTATTTTGATTTAGAGTACCTCGGTAACAATCATCATAAACATTAAAAAAATCTGGATGGTCATAATAAAAATATCCTTCACCGTTAACAATATTGAATCCACATTCCCTAATTGGTGTATTTGAAATCTGGAAAGTCCCATTCAATCCAGACTCATCCCAATCAACATTCAAAGTTTCTTGGTGCCAATTCTCATCCCACGAATTGTCCGCCCAACCCACCATAAGCACTGGAACTATCATCATGAAGAATGAAAACACACAGGTGATACCAATTCCTATCAGAATCGAATCTTTCTTTGGACCTTGTGATTGACCCACCCAAACACTCGAGTCAATCGTTCCCACGTCTCCGGTAAGAGTAGTACCTGAAGAAGGAGCAAGTTCGGTTGGCATTTGACCTTGCATGTCAGTATTTATAGAAAGACCTTCAGAACCGCTCAAAATTATTGGTTGAGGAGGAGATGATGTACTAGTGGATTGAGAACTAGAGTCACCAGAATTACCGTCGTTTGAAGGGCTATCCCACGGGCTACTAGCCTCACGCCCCGACTCTGCCATATGGCGTTGTAACACAGTTTAGGTTAAGAGGCTTCATCCGGCACAACTAACTATTCTCATTAAAAATTATCAATGAATAATTATCACGAATAATCACCAACATTAGATTATACAAAAAAAAGGGCCCGCTTGGGGAGGTAATCCCCCCCCAAACGGGCTGTTCGCATTACGTGTGTGTTTTTCACTCAAAGATTACTATTCTTCTTCATTGAGTAATTGCTCACCAAACATGATGGCGATGTATGCTCCGACTCCAGATGCAATCATTCCGCCAAATACGCTGAGCATGTTAGTCATGTCCCAAGCTGAATCAACGAGCATTCCACCAAAGTCTCCTGCACCAGTCAGTGATACTCCTGCGAGTCCGACCATCCATGCGAGGATACCGACTTCCCAGCCGCCACCTTGTCGATCATAAACCATCATCATCAAGAAACCACCAAACAGAGATGCTACTGCTGTGTATGCACCAAGTTCGGCTGGGGCTACCCAGGTCATTGCATCTGTTGCACTTGATTGCCACCAAACCAAGGCATATGCTGCAATACCGCCGAACATTTGAGCGATGAAATCATTCATTCCATCCTCTATTTCATCTCGTCCTGAAGCCATCTTCGCCAAAGTAAACATTGGCAATATGGTTCCACCCATCGCTATCATGAAGACTGCAAGGACCAGTCCGGTTGCCATTACATCGCCAGTTCCTACAGCGAAGAATACAACTGCTAAGCTGCCCACAAATTCAGTCATCGTTCTATTTCTATCCATTTCATATCACTCCATTTTCTATATCGCTCTTTGGCGATTGTAGTCGTGTTTCTCATCTCGCTTATAATGGGTGCCACACCAAATACCCCAAATAACGTGATTTTGGGACATTTCAAAAAAAGCCGCTGCTATTGAATAAAGTAAGTGTTGGTGAACTCACCAATTCAAAAAAAGAAAAAATGGCGAGAAGGCCGAGGAGACGAATCCCCTCGGCCAACCGCGTACAACGGCTTGAAGCCGACTTGTATTTGCTGTTCAGATTTCACTGCTCAGATAGCTTCATCGATTTTGACACCGATTAGAGCGCCAATTCCGACGAATAGACCATCACAGATCCAGTCTGCTAGAACATCAACAATCTGGGTAGCTCCGTCTGCAAGAGACGCACCCATCATGTGTCCGCCTGTTAGAGTCATAGCACCACCAAGTACCATCAAACCGAAAGCGCTAGCCCATTCCGAATCACATCGGGTATGAACTTGCCACCATAGAGCACCAGCAGCTAACATTCCTAATACTGACCAGTAATCGTCAGCAATACCGGTTATCCACATTTCTGGTGCGGCAAATGCTGGCCCTATAGCGCCTGCATTGGTTGCTAGCACGATTGCGAGTAAAGCACCCACTACTTGTGCTACTAAACGCATACCGTTTGCCATCCAGTTTCCTTCAGTATCTCCAAGGTCACCTGTCATCATGTTGCACCAGGTGACAACTGGTAGGACATGTGCCCCACTAAATGCCATCCAGACAACAGCAAGAGCTACTGCTCCTGCAAGGGTGCCCGTTCCCATTCCAAACACAACCCAGGACACTACAAAAGCGCCTCCAAGTTCTGCCATCATTACTTTCTTATCTATTTCCATATTTTTCACCTTTAGTTTCCCATCGCACTAGGCGATTAAGCCGCTTTTTCACAGTTTGCTTATGAACTAACCCCCGACGAACACTCTGAAAAAGGAGTTTTCTGGATTAATTGAAAATAGCCGGTGTAGTGATTTGAAGTAGGTGTTAGTAGCAACACCGCCTCCGAATTGTTGGTGGTTTTACTGAAAAGAAGTCTGTTTTGGTAAATCAACAGCCATAATTAGCCGTAATCAGGGGGGAACAGCGAAACAGGTATAATCACGAGTATTACATAAAGTTACAAAATTTGATAATTTGTAGCGTTTTTTACTTACCTTTGGCACTTTGAGCAGAAGAAAGTTGAGCGTCCCCCTTGAACAATTCTCTTGACCTTACCACTGCATGATTGTGTTAAGCAAGGTTCTCCCTCGCGCCCGTACACACGAAATGAATGGGCAAAATAACCTAAATCGCCATCAACTGCAGCAAAATCGGAGATTGTTGAACCACCTGCTGATATTGCTTCGCCCAAAACTTGTTTTGTTTGTTCCACTATTCGTTCACATCTCGAATCAACTCGCCCGACAGAACTTGCGACACTAGATGCCATACGTCGTGGAGAGACACCTGCTCGATTTAGGATCTCACACACATAAATATTACCAAGACCTGCTACAATCCGCTGGTCCAGTAATGCTGTTTTGATTGGCGTTTTCTTATTTTTTATTGAATTTGAAAATGATTGTGCATTGAATTTTTCTGAGAGCGGCTCGCAACCAATCCCGGCTAAAAGCCGGTGATTCTGCTCGCCGCCAGCATCAATCAAATCCATGACTCCAAATCGCCGCGGGTCATTATACACAGCGATTGCACCGTCCTCCATCCGAATAATAACATGGTCATGTTTGGAATTTTCTTCATATTCGCTTTCATCTCTAAATAATGTAAATTTCCCAGTCATCCCAAGATGAACTAACCAAGTAGAATCATCATCTAAGCGAATTAGTAAGTATTTTGCTCGTCTAGTTATTTTCTCGATACGGCGGTTTTCCATTTTTTCCTCCATATCTTTTGGAAAGGGAAATCTCAACCCTTTTCTTCGCAAATCTACCGAACTTATTGTCCCACCTTGTAAATGTCTGACCAGTCCTTTGCGAACAGTCTCCACCTCTGGAAGTTCAGGCACGCCCGAGCGTATCCGCCATTAGCAAAAGCAGTTTGGATGCTATGTGAACTATGTGCCATTAATCAAGGCCACTTTGAGGGTGATTTGCCGACTATCAATGCATGCTGGTCTTCCCAGCCCTTCAAACGGATTACCTCAAGAACCTCAAGTCCAAATGCGACCATTGCATCAACCGCAGCAGCATAATGCTGCTCTGACCCGCCCTCAACATTCGGCTCAGATGCTGACTTCAATGACAAAAGTGCAACACCATTGGGGGAAAGAAAATTTTCTGCTGCTGAGAGAAAAAAGTCAACTTGGCCGGCTTGAGAAACATCCTGAAACAGCCATTCAACCCTGCCATTTAACCACGACCTCATTGAATCTGGCTGTCTTGCATCAGCCAACACAGGCAAAATTCCCGGCCGTTTTTTCGCTAAAGATAGAAGGTCACGAATACACCGAGGTGCCACATCTACTGAAATTATTGAACCGCCCAAATAATTGCCTTCACCGCACATGTGGTCGTGAAGATGGGATATCGTTGTTCCATGACCAGCCCCCAAGTATAGAACCTGACTGCCCATTTTGGGTAAAAGTGAGGTGCGTTCCGATTTAGTACGGAGAATCCCCGCCCCCAATTTTGAATGACGAGGTGACCAATTGCGCCACTCCGCCCCTCTTATTCTCCTCAAACCCTCACCGCGCACACGCACTCCTGGAACTGCGTTTCTAGTCCACAGACCGCGCCCTTGTGTTAGGACGTTATCACTTAACTCGTCGGTTTTACCATGACTTTTGCGTCCCAAAAAATCACCTCATCGACGTGTTGGTTTTGGGTGTCTTTGCCGGATTTCTGCAACTTTTTGTTCTATTTCAGCAACCTCGGATTCTCTCAGAGGTTGTCCATTGAAAGCATCTAGTCTTGCAGCGAGAGAAACCTTTCCAGAAAGCATTCTTGCAATCTTACCGCGTACCCAGCGCGGTGAACGAGATACCCAAGGGTGTTGAAACAAATGACCGTGTTTAGGTACTGGAATTCGGTCTCTGAGATGAAGGAAGAAACTAGTTTCCGCCCCGAGTACTTGCACTGTACCAGATGGTAAACGAGCTAATCTCTCTCTACCATTTGCTGTCGTTGACATCCTTGCCGCTAATAATGGCCCAATCAAGGCTGATGTTGAGGGAAGGTGCTCAAGCGCAACTTCCCGGATTGCCGACTCAATCGTTTTCAAGCGATCTTCAACCTCTACGACTCCCCTCGCCCATTGTGAAAGAGCAGCCCATTCAGCATCACTAATACCAGTTGGGCTAGATACTGTATTGAGTAGATTTGCTGCATTTTCAAGTGTATCAGCCTGAGCAATTTCAACCGGGATTACATCGCGTTTGCTGTCCAAATCAATTTCTGGAAGAAATAAGCCAGCCCACTCAATCACTCTTGCTTCCAAGGTTGTCCAAGATGCTCGCATCTCGTCGCCCGCACGCACGAGATGCTCAAGGCGGCGGTCAGGGTCACTTGATGCTGCGGCTACGCCTGCTTGAGCGATAACCAAAGTTGCTTCTTGAAGGAGTTCAGCCTCCTCGTCTGAGAGTTGAGGCCACCAACCTGATGCTAATTCATGAACTGGAGTTTCAATGGCTTCTGGAAACCGCTCAGATAGACGCCTTGCCTCATCTGTTTTCCTGCCTTTACTTAGCAGTGAAAGGCGTGATGCTACCGTTGCAGGCTTACGACCAACATTCCAAATAGACTCATCAACAACCTCGCCTGCATCGTCAAAGACTCGAGCAAGACGCCAATCCCAACTGAGACGCATAGTTAGCCCAACAGGTCTCCCTTCAAAAGGAGAATCCCCCTTTTAATCAATTAATTTTACAAGGCAAAAATAGACTCTGAAATAACCATTTCTTTAATTATTTAGATTTTTGATAAAACCCTAAAGCGTGTTGCTTAAAAGCGAATGAGCATCCGCTACCTCTATCGGAGTGTGATATCATCTTCTGCCCAGAATGTGGAACCTTAGCCTTCCCCGGACCTGATGGAAATATCAAGTGCCCAAATGGGCGATGCAACTATGTTGGCCCAACCAAAGGTAAAGTGACTTTACATTCTGGTGAAGAGGTAGACACCGCAGATTCTGTCACTTCATCCGAGGTAAAAGATTTGAAGCATCTGACAGAAGTGATAGATGATGCCGAACAGCACCGTGGTGTACTTACTCATGGGATGTATGTTTGTCCAAAATGTGAAGAGATGGATGTCTTCGCAGAACTAAAACAAACCCGGGCTTCTGATGAACCAGAAACTAGAATCCTCACTTGTAAGAGTTGCAGTCACGGCTGGCGTGAATACTGAAGCCTCTACACAATCCGAGGCTTGAAAGAGGAGAGGCTTGAGGAGTAGATAATGATGCCAGCACCAAAGGGTGGATCTCCTGCAGAATTTTCAGATGGTACATTTGAGGTAGGTGATAAACAAATTCTTGGCCGCCAACTTTGGCGTATTTTGCCATATATCAAGCCATATTGGAAGCGATTTACACTCGGAATAGTATCCAACATGGGGGCGAGAATCTGCGACTTATTGCCATTTGTTGCAATGGGATTGCTGACCGATGCTGTACTTTCAGGAGATATTAACGAACTCGAAGAATTTGCTTTCTATGGTTTACTTATATTAGGCTCATTCACTGGCCTTGCAATCTTCCAAGGAGTCTCTAATTATTCTTGGGAAACATTAGCACAATATCTCCAACATGATATCAGAATGGCATCATTTAACTCTCTGATAAAGATGGAAATAAGATATTTTGAAGACCGGCAGACGGGAGATATAATGTCAATAATTTCTGCCGATGTCAACCAACTTGAGAACTTTCTTTCAGATGCATCTACCTCAATGATTAGAATTGTAATCACCTTCTCAAC
>JAERSV010000090.1 GCA_016845345.1 Methanobacteriota archaeon | reverse complement strand
TCCAGTAATTTCAGATGCCAAAAGTCCGCAGTTAACCGAACCATCTGCCAATCTTTCTCTTACCACTTCACGAAATGCTTTTCGGGCCTGTCTAACAGTTAGGGAACCTGAGGTTTTCTTTGCTTGAGATGGCTGTTTTGTTTGCTTCTTTTTCGCTTTCTTTTGAGCGGGTTTTTTGCTACCCTTTGAATCTGTTTTTGGCTTTGATTTGATTAATTCCTTGACTTGATGAACTGTAGGCTTTGGTAAATCAAAGGAGGGATTGGGAAGGAAAATATCCCCAGCAAAGGTGTAAGAAATCACTTTGCTATCTCGCCATTTGTAAAAATCCTCTTCACCATTAGGATATTTTGACACGTGGTCTTTCATTCTATCATTAGTAACAGCATAAGCACCTTGTTGCCAAGCAAATTGTAGCCAGTAATCATCATCATGATCTTGTGATGGAACAGAAACAACAGTTCCTTTATCTCTCAATGGTCGTAAAATTGAGGGGTTATCCACACCCTTCTTTCCTGTATTATCGCTAAGATAATGCCGTGGTACGAATGCGTATACTTCGTAACCAGCATCGGTGTAATACGCTACCGCAGTTGCAATCCCTGTGGCTGATGCTGGCCACTTATTTGCAGAGTGGCTCATCCCCACATTGGGGCCATCAATCACTATCACTACCTTTGCTTCTTCTTCACTTTCTGCCAATTAGCAACCCCTCCGAGGGGTCCAACCTGTTGCCTAGACCTCGTAAAATCTGATGAAAGCGCCTTTTGAGAGCCACCATCAACTTCTACGCGTCCGACCCAAGTCGTTGACTTGCCCTAACAGGTAGGCTATTAGAACCCTCTCAATTGAATTAATCATCAATTAATTCGATTTCATCGAGGTCATCATCTTCTTCATCGGCTACGATTTCTTCTGATTCAGATTCTCCATCTGTTACTGCCTCAGGTAAGTCAAATTCTTCTTCTTCAACCTCATCTTCGTATTCTTCTTCATCCCAGATGCCAACTCTTCTGCGCTTACCTGCAATTGCCGCCACGACTAGAATAATGAATCCTGCAAGCATAATCATCGTTGAATTACGCATATTACTCAGTTCATTTGTTATTCTTACGACTGGGTCATTAATTTCAACCCGAATATTAATATCTAATTCTGCATTATACTGGTCCGAAAATCCAATATCAAATGATTGTGGTTTTCCAACCACCTCTATAGTATGGAAATCACCGTGACGAGCATCTTCTGAAGCGGTGATTACAACATTAAATGTAATCTCTGAAAAGGCATCGACTAAGACTAGGGATGATTGTGTGTTTGGATTTTCTGCAACTACAGTCCACCCATTTGGTGCAGTGGCACTAAGCACAACCTGCATATCCGTATTCCCTTCATTTTTGAGAGTCATTTCGTAAATTTTTTCGACGCCAGGTGCAAGAGCCTGATTTGTAGTATTTTGAATAATCTTCAACGCAGGGTCGCCATCACCTACTTCAATACTAATTGGTAAATCAAAGAAACGCTGTGCGTCGGAATTTTCAGTAACTTCTTCAATCCGTAGATAGATCGTATGGTTTGCTGCTAATACTTGGTTAGTAAGGTGTATCTCAAGATTAAACTCAACGGTATCCCCGACTGTCATTTGCATAACAGGCATTGGGTCATTGTCAGTATTAGTGATGAAATAATCCCATAAAGTGTATTTCCCATGCTCACCATCTTCGTTCCTCTCATAGGTGGCAGGATTAACGACTCTCCAATCAATAACTTGGTTCTCATCGCCAGAAGTTTGTGTTGCTTCTACGCGCATTCTAACATCGATGTATTCATCGCTATCATCATTGAGGCAATTCTGATATTCAATATGGCCTAAACCATTACTTCCGCCATCACAATCAAAGACAACCGATGCTTGTAATCCATTAGTTCGATGAGGAGTGAAACTAACTACCGCGGATAGGGATGTGTTGCCGGCACTAGACAGTTCAATTTGCATTAATCCGTAGTCAGGGTCATCTGGCTCGGATGAAGGATTGACAAATAATGCAATTGTGTAGTTTGTGTGCCTTGGCATCGCTGGACTATGCCACAAGCCATCATTTGGGTCTTGAGTTATCATCTGTCCAGTCTGATTATCTACGAAGTAGAACACAGTTCCTCTCGGTTTCTCAGTGACTTCAAATCGGAAAGAGTCGACATCAAATCCAGTATTGAATATCTCAATGTAGAAGGGTGTAGGAGGGCCAAGGTCGTCAACAAATTGAGGTACATTCACATCTAATTCAAATTGCCCGCCTTGTAGTGTTGAATTGTCTATCTGATCTTCATGTTCACTATCCCATAGTGATACCATCGGAGGTGCATACACATCTAATTTCTCAAGTGTGACCTGCATGGTTGTGTAGTGGACTTCTGCGCCACTTGTGTTGTAAGCGCGAACTGAGATATCAAGTCGCGGCGGTGCATTTCCTAATTCAGAGGGAGCCGCTAAAGTCAATTGTGCAGTCACTTCATTGCCACCATCACTAATTGTGTAACCCTCTGGCCTATCGAAGAGTGCAGACCAACTTGAATCAAGTGAAGTCTGAACATTCAATTGAATATCTAGAGAAGAACCTGAAGAACCAGTATGTCTCAAAATGAACTGAATCGGCGTGGTTTGTCCTGGAGCGATGTATTCAGCGCTACGGTCAGCGGCATTCCTAACAGATACCCCATATTGCTCAACGACCACATCATCATGTTCAAACACAAATGGGCTTGAACCTTGAAGGTCATTTACAGAGAGCGTCAAAGCGTAGAACCCTGCTTGAATTCCGGCTGGATAAGTCCATACAAAGGTGCCGACTAATGCTCCTGCTGACTCGGTTAACTCAGCATTGGTGAAAGTGTGGTCAACTGGATAACTTCCATCTGGAGCACGCAACTGAACAGAAACTGCAGTTACATCTTCCCTTCCTAGAGCGTTGATGACATTTACTTTGAATGCCATTGAACGGTGTTCTGGCAACTCATTAGGATACCAATCTAAGGTTTCAGGGTCAGTCCAAAGAGCCCCATCTGTAAAGATTCTCACCTCACTTCCCGAAGCAGCGTTTGACCAGAACTCCATAGTAGAGTAATCATCAGAAGAGTCTGGGTCACCCCACATTACTTCTGCATCACAGGATGGGCCAAAGGGGCCCCCACCTTGTCCTTCACAAGTAGATTCTGCTGAGATTGTAAGGGTCAGCGCACCACCTGCTGGAATGGATTTGTATTGGTTACCAATCCACTGCAATCGAACTATCTCTTGATTCCAACCACAACCGAACAAATCATCACAAGCACCTTGTTCTTTCTGCTCTGTCGCTATTGTTTCTGAAGTACCACTGTCATCTTCAATCCTTAATGTAAAGGTGTAAGTTGCTGTTTGCTGCTGTGAACCAGCAGTTGCCTTTAGGAAAATGTTGAGTGGTATTTCCCAGCCATTACTGCCACCAGATGCTACTCTACCACCAACTGGCATGTCACTGAGTACATTCCTCGTCCTAAATTCAAGTGAGCCTGCGAGGGCTGATGCATTACTCTGACCATTATTTGGAGTCTTGGTGGTTAGGTATCCATCCCCACCTGCTGTGGAATTTCTTTTGTCAAGAAAAATGTTGTACAGTTTCATCGGAACCTCGCCACTATTGTAGCGCGGTTCCTCTGACGTTAATTCTGAACTCGACGGTTGAGAGTATAACGGTGCTAATAGTGTAAAAATCATCACAGCAACGAGAATTAGCGATATCAAAGACAATCGCCGTGGGGCGGCAGAGGTTGATGTTGTTAGTTCCACGGCTACGCCGTGTCAACGGTCCGTTAAAGGGTTCATGGTTGGGAGTATTGAATCTGCATCATTCTAACAACAGTTTCATGGAGTCAAATTTTCCGAAAATTAATGGTTTTCAACAACACTTCATCAGACGCCACATTGATGGGTAAGAGGTGTGGACGAGGGGGTGCAGGGGTTGCCAAGCCTGGTCAACGGCGCCGGACTTAAGCTCCGGTCTCAAGAGGTTCGTGGGTTCGAATCCCACCTCCTGCATTTTTTTGAAATCAGAGTTTAGAATCTGGTGAAATGAATTTTGAATGAAATTTCAATCTTTTAATCTCATCATTTTACAGCCAATTTCACTACCATCTTGATAGATATCTAATTTTGTCGCTGTAACTGAAACAGCAACTGCTTCGAACGGTTGAAGAAGAGAATCGAGTAAATCACCTACCAATGATTCGAGCAAATTCGTGCGGACTCCACTAATTTTTTCATTTATTTTTCCGCGAATGAAATCATAATCTAATACTCGGTCAATCTCATCCTCGTCTGGAATGGTAGCACCTGAGATGAAAATGTCAACATCAAAGCGAATTCGTTGTGTCACACCCTGCTCAGATTGTAATACGCCAATTTCCATATCAACGATGTAGTTACGTAATTGCAAAGTAGTTAACGAATAACCAACTTTTTCCAATAATTGTCGTTCAAATTCTGCTGATTCCATTCACTCACCCCGCCCATATAGTACATCGGTATCACGAGGATGCAATCTCTCCCCGCCATCTACAAACAACACTTGCCCAGTTACTGATTTAGCACCAATAAGAAAAATCACCGCTTCCGAGATATCTTGTGCTGTTGTACCTCTACCAAGAGGGGTTTTATCGTGTATTTTTTCAAACTCTGAAACAGGAGCGTGCGGAGAAGGAAGGGTTAACCCGGGTGCAATTCCGTTAACTCGAATTTCAGGTGCTAACCCAATAGCAAGTGGTTCTACTAGCCCTGCAAGAGCAGTTTTTGAGGCGGTGTAAGAAAGATAGTCTGGGTTTGGGTTTTCCAATTTTTGATCGAGCAAATTTATGATACAACCCTGACCGTTCAAAGATTGTTCGGCAAAGGCTTGAATCAGCAACATTGGTGCCAAAGTATTTGTTGCTATAGAGCGAGTGAATCGGTCACTGTTTAACGAATCAATATTGTCGTATTCAAACATCGATGCATTGTTAATTAAAATGTCAATTTGGCCAAAGATTTGAGCCGCTTTTGGAAGCAGTGATTTAACGTCATCTGAGTCCTCTAAATCAGCCATTATTATTGCAGATTTTGAAACATTATTCAACTCTTCAGCCAATGATGTTGCGGGCTCAACCGAATTCCTGTAATGAATGATAACTGAGTGCCCATCATTAGCCAATGCGCGACAAATCTCGGCGCCGATTCTTTTCGCACCACCGGTAACTAAAGCGACTCCCATTTCAACACCCGCGAGAGAAGCGGTGGGCCGAACTGTCTTGAGGCTACCGCGCTGAGTTGAAAGCGTTATGAAATCAAAGCCTTAACTTGAATCGCCCTCCCGGACACAATTGGGGATGCAGATGCCAGGACAACAACTGCCAATAAACGACCTTTCAGAAACTAGTTCTGGTGGTTGTGGTGGAATTGTAAGGTCCACAGTAAAAGATCGTAGAAAATCTGAGCGTAAACGATTGCCGGAGTGGTTTCGAACCACTCTTCCGGTAGGCGAAGCACAAATTCAATTCAATGAAACAAAATCACGAGTTAAAGAAAACAATCTCCACACTGTATGCGAAGAAGCTCGCTGCCCGAATGTTCACGATTGCTGGGGAAGGGGGACTGCCACCTTCATGATTGCCGGACAAGAATGCACACGTTCCTGTCGATTCTGCGCAGTTGGAACTGTCAAAACACCACCTCCCTTAGATGAGAATGAGCCGAGAGATTTGGCCCAAGCTGTTAGCAATATGGGAATATCTCATGTAGTCATTACAGTAGTCAATAGAGATGACTTGGAAGATGGTGGTGCAAGCCACTACAAAGAGTGTATAAAAGCAGTAAATGAAAGAGAACCAAATGTCACCATTGAATTCCTGTGCTCTGACTTAGACAGCAATATGTCAGCCCTTGCTTACTTGTTGCACGAAAGCCCACTTTCAGTATTCGCACACAATGTTGAATGTGTGCCAAGATTAGACCAAAACGTTCGTGATTCACGAGCATCTTTTAATCAATCATTAGCCATTCTAAAAGAGGCAAAGAAACTACGTCCTGACATCCTCACAAAAACCAGTTTGATGGTTGGTGTTGGTGAGACTGATGATGAAATTGAAGAAGCATTGTCAATGCTTAGAAAAGCCGATGTTGATATCATTACTTTAGGCCAATATCTTAGCCCTTCTTGGAAACATTTGGCGGTTGATAGATTTCCAACTCCTCAGCAATTTGCAACATGGGATGAATCCGCTCGCGCTATTGGATTCAAAGCCGTCGCAAGCGGGCCACTTGTCAGGTCATCTTACCGAGCAGGTTTGTTACTTGCAGAAGCAAAAGGAGGCCAACCTGTTGCAACTCTTACAGCCTCGGGAGCGGCTGTATCCAATTTATCTTCCAGCCCATCTAAAGATGGGCAAGCATGAAAATCATCATAGTGGGAGCAGTGTGAGGTAGAACCATGACCGGGGACGAGCAGGGGGGTGACTCAGGTGGATTTGCAGTTCCAGATGCCCCAAGCAGACCTGGAGAAAAGTCGCATTTTGAACCCTGGACTTACACGCCAGAGGACTTGAGCCAACCAGACCCGAAGACCTGTACGGCCGAAGATACTGCTGACCACTCTGAGGGCTTGATCAGAGTCCTTGATGATGATGGAGTTGCAAGTGGAGAGTGGAATCCGAATCTAAGTGCAGATGAATTGAGTCTCGGACTTGAGCAGATGTGTCGTTTGCGAATATTTGATGACCGCATGATGAAGATGCAAAGAACTGGCAAACTCTCATTTTACATGCGGTCTCTTGGTGAAGAAGCAATTGCAATTTCACAAACAATGGCTTTGCAGAACCACGATTGGTTATTCCCCACATATCGCCAACCAGGTTGCCAATTTGTGCGAGGAAGAAGCATGGTTAGCATGATAAATCACTGCATTGGAAATGTAGAGGATAATGTAAAGGGTAGACAAATGCCTGTTCACTATACTTACAAAGATGGACACTATATCTCAGTTTCAAGTCCTGTTGGAACACAATTTTCTCAGGCAGTCGGTGTTGCAATGGCAAGCGCCTACAAAGGAGAAGACCAAGCCACAATTACATGGATTGGTGATGGTGCTAGCGCTGAGGGCGATTACCACTACGCAGTTAATTTTGCAAGTGTTTTCAAGCCACCAGTTATTCTCTGTGTTGTCAATAATCAATGGGCAATTTCAACTCACAAGAATTTTGCATCGGGTGGAGAAAATTTTGCAACCCGTGCACTTCCTTACGGAATTCCATCACTGAGAGTTGATGGAAACGATTTCTTGGCTTTGTACTCAGTAACACAGTGGGCAAGGAAAAGAGCGGCGGCGGGTTTGGGTGCTACTCACATCGAAATCCTAACTTATCGAACAGGTGCACATAGCAGTAGTGACGATGCTAGCCGTTACCGTCCAGCAGACGAGCATGAGTATTGGCCCGGAGGTGACCCAATTGAGCGCCTCAAGAATCATCTAATTTTGAATGGAGATTGGAGCGAAGAGCAACATTCTGAACTTGAGCAGAGACTCGATGAAGAAGTTGTAGCAGCATACAAAGAAGCGGTCACTCATGGTGACCTTGCTAACGGACCCTGGCCACCGGCCAGCACAATATTTACAGAAGTTTACGAAGAAGTGCCTTGGCACATCCAAGAACAGCGCGAGGAGTTAGGAAAGTGAGGTGATTGTTATGACTGAAATGAATATGATACAATCATTGAACAGCGCTCTTGATAATTTATTGGAATCAGACCCAAATGTCCTCATTTTTGGTGAGGATGTCGGCTACTTTGGCGGCGTATTCCGAGTAACCGATGGCTTGCAGGAAAAACACGGTTCAAAACGAGTTTTCGACACACCTCTTGCAGAGGGTGGAATCGCTGCTATTGCTTTTGGAATGGGACTTAATGGACTGCGTCCAGTAATGGAAATACAATTCGCCGATTACATTTTCCCTGCTTACGACCAAATCGTAAATGAAATGGCAAAACTACGTCACCGAAGTGGTGGAGAATTTAGCACACCCGTAACTATTCGAACCCCGGCAGGAGGAGGAATCAAGGGTGGCCATCACCATTCACAATCCCCGGAGTCCCAATTTACTCACACACCTGGAATCAAGGTAGTTTACTGCTCAAACCCCTACAATGCCAAAGGACTTCTAATCAGTGCTATCGAATGTAATGACCCAGTAGTATTCTTTGAACCAAAACGATGTTACCGCGGCCCATTTTATGGCGACCCACACAATGTTCCAACTTGGAAAGGCCATGAGTATAGTGAAGTTCCAGAAGAACACTATTCAATTCCACTCGGGGAAGCAAATCTCACTATGGAAGGAGATAAATGCACAGTTATTGCTTGGGGGGCAATGGTCCACGTTGCCGAACAGGGAATCAAAGATTCAGGCATCTCTTGTGATTTAATTGATTTACAATCTCTAGTCCCATGGGACCGAGACGCTGTAGTAAATTCAGTAAAGAAAACAGGTCGTTGCGTGATTGTACACGAAGCACCCAAAACTAGCGGTTTTGGTGCTGAAATGTCAGCAAGCGTGCAGGAGCGATGCTTCTACCACCTTGAAAGCCCTATTGAGAGAGTTACTGGTTGGGACACACCCTTCCCACACAGCACAGAATGGGATTATTTGCCAAGCCCACAGAGAATTGCTGAAGCAATAAAGAGAACACAGGAGGATTGAACATGGGAATTTATGCTTTCAGATTGCCCGACATTGGAGAAGGAGTCGTTGAAGGCGAAGTCGTGCAGTGGCACGTCGAAGTCGGAGCAGAGGTTGACGAAGACGATGCGTTGATTGATGTGATGACTGACAAGGCAACAGTCACCATCCCAAGTCCGGTTACTGGTAAAATTCTGTCAACAGTTGGTAAGCCCGGAGAAATTATCGCTGTGGGCGCTGTCTGTATTGAGTTTGAAGTTGAAGGTGAAGGAAATGCAACCAAAAGTGGCGAACCTAATGATGAGCCTGAGGCTCCGGCTGAAGATGAAACACCTGAACCCGCTTCTGAGCCAGTAGAACAACCGAAGCCCGCTCCAGAGCCAAAACCAGTTCCGAAGCCAGCCCCAGAGCCTGTGTCACAAAGCCAAACCAGCATTCCCTCAAGCGCTTTGAAGGGTGGGACTGGAGTTGGAGGGCGAGCCTTGGCATCACCAGCCGTCCGCCAACGAGCCAAGGATGAAGGAATAGATCTCAGCCAAGTTAGCGGTAGTGGACCGGCAGGGAGAATCAGTCATGCTGATTTAGATGCTCACAATGAAGTTGGTGAATCTGCTGGCGGAATTCAGTTCTCGCAACCGGGAGAACCAGCCGACGGGACAACTGAAATCCCAATTGTTGGGTTACGACGAAAGATCGCGGAGCAAATGACAAAGTCATATACCGAGATTCCTCACTTTTCATACTTTGAAGAAGTCGATGTTACAG
Source organism: Methanobacteriota archaeon (assembly GCA_016845345.1). Taxonomy (GTDB): domain Archaea; phylum Thermoplasmatota; class Poseidoniia; order Poseidoniales; family Thalassarchaeaceae; genus MGIIb-Q1. The sequence continues at coordinate 4,190 of JAERSV010000090.1, read as the reverse complement.
AATTGGAAGCATTGCGCCAATGGCTCAATGTGAATCGCACTGCAGAACAACCAAAACTCACCTACCTACCATTCATTATGCAAGCATTAGTCAAACTGTTCAAAGAAGGGCACCATGGCTGTAATGGGCATTACGAGGATGAAAGGGAAGTTCTTGTGCTACACAATGCGGTTAACATGGGTATTGCAACAACCACTGACCGTGGACTTTACGTACCTGTGGTGAAAAATTGTGAAGCGATGAATATTTGGGAACTTGGAGGCGAACTCAGAAGAGTTGCTGGTGCGGCAAGAGATGGGACCGCGACACTCTCTGACCTTACTGGTTCAACCTTTACAATCACCTCACTCGGGAGAGATGGGGGAATAGGTGCGACCCCAATCATCAATACTCCAGAGGTTGGGATCTTAGGAGTTCACAAAGCCATAGAAAGACCAGTCGTAGTAGATGGGAAAATCACTATTCGCAGAATGATGAATCTCTCTTCATCGTGGGACCATCGAGTTGTCGACGGCGCCAACGGCGCCGCTTTGGTGCAGGGTTTGAAGTATCTGCTCGAGCACCCAACACAGATTCTTTGAGGTGAAATTGGATGGAACAAATTTCTTGCCAAGTTTTGGTGGTTGGCGCTGGCCCTGGAGGCTATGTGGCGGCAATTCGGGCCGCTCAACTGGGTCTTGATACAATCATTGTTGAAGGGGACCGAGCAGGTGGAACCTGTTTGATTCGTGGTTGCATTCCATCAAAAGCAATTATTCACGCAGCTGAAAGATTTGAATCGCTTAAAGAACATCAAGGCGGACACATGGGTCTCAAAGTTGATGGGGATGTTTCAATCGATATGCCTGCATTAGTTGATTGGAAAGACAAAATTGTCGAAAAACTCAACAAAGGAGTTGAGGCACTTCTCAAGGCAAACGGGGCAAGACTTGTGAGCGGTTGGGCAACGTTTCTTGATGGTAAGACCTGTAATGTGACCGATTCTGATGGGAATAAGGTCGCCCACATTACAACAGAAAATGTGATTTTAGCAACAGGGTCCAAGCCAATTGAATTACCATTCATGCCATTTGATGAAGAAAACATCATTTCTTCGACAGGTGCTCTTGATTTGGAAGAATTACCAGAAAAGATTGCTGTTATTGGAGGCGGATATATTGGGCTTGAACTCGGATGTGCTCTTCGAAAACTCGGAGTTGAGATCACAGTCGTTGAAGGACTTGATACAGTTGTATCTATTTTTGACGCTGAAATCCGCCGGCCGCTAGAACGATGGCTCAAGAAAAATAAAGTCAAAGTGCACACAAATTGTTTGGCCCAAGGTGCTGAAATTAGTGGAAACGCAGTCGAGTTATCATGGAAAAACAAAGATGGGGATTTGGTTTCTGAAACCTTTGACAAAGTGCTTGTAACCGTTGGTCGTAAAGCCAATACAACTGGATGGGGACTAGAAGAAATGGGAGTAAAAATGGATGAATCAGGTCGATTTGTAGCAGTTGATTCTCAATGTAAAACCAACATGCGAGGAATTTATGCAATTGGTGACCTAAATGGTGAGCCGCTTCTTGCCCACAAGGCAAGTGCACAAGGAGAGATGGTTGCAGAAATTATTGCTGGCAAAAAGCGTGCATTTGAACCAGTTGCTATTCCAGCAATTGTGTTCACTGAACCTGAAATAGTCAGTGTTGGAATGACTCCTGATGAAGCAACTGCGGCTGGAGAAAACATCATAGTCGGTAAATTCCCATTGGCGGCAAATGGGAGAGCCCTGACCCTTGAAGCAGAAAAAACAGGGGGATTTGTGCGGGTAGTTGCACGTGAATCTGACCAACTAATCTTGGGTGTTCAAGCAGTTGGAAGCCACGTCGCAGAATTATCTGGCGCATTTGTTTTAGCACTTGAAATGGGTGCGGTCCTCGAGGATATCGCTGGAACTATTCATGCTCACCCAACAATGACTGAAGCATTCCATGAGGGTGTGCTCAAGACTTTGGGGCACGCAATTCACACGATGTGATGAAATGCGCCAATTCAATGTTATAATTGCCGGAATTGTTGACCACTCAATTATGTCAAAGGAAATGAAAAGACTCCAAAAGTTACGCACCAACAATGACATAATAGACACTCTAATTCTAGTAGAACACCCTGAAGTTGTCACAATCGGCCCAAAGGCTAGAAAAGATGGTGTTGAAGTCCCCAAAAGATTTGCGACATCTCCTATAGACCGAGGCGGTGGAATCACTTGGCATGGAGCAGGCCAAATCGTAGCATACCCAATTTTCCTCTGGGATTTAGATGGTGAAAAGAATGTCGCAGCGGTAATCAACTTACTTGAAGAGTGGATTATCAATACCTTACAGCCATTAGGAATTATTTGTGAAAGGGATCAGCGAATGCAAGGTATATGGAAAGATGGCTACAAATTTTCAAGTGTGGGATTAAATTTCTTAAAATGGGTCAGCCGACATGGATTAACTATCAACTATAACACCCCTGAAGGAAGAGTCGAAGGATTAGCGGGCTGTGGGCTTGAATCTGGCACAACAACATCTCTCAATGCCTTAGGTGAGCAAGGACTTACTCGTGAAATCTTAGAGGCGATGTTGATATCAACTGCACAATCTACTCTTAACCGTACTTTGGCAAAAATAAGTTGTCAGTCTAGTAACCCTCAGTAGCCTAACTACTATGCGAAGGTTTGAGAACGTCGCCTTACAACGAGGAGGTATGATGCGCTCTAGTAACCCCTATCTGAATAACGAAACGTTTGGATTTGGAACAGGTGAGGCCAGTATGACCCTTGAGGGCGTTGCCAATAAGACAATGTTACTACTTGGAATATGTGTTGTCACGGCAACGTTTTCTTGGATATCAATGGTTAATGACCCTGCTTTAGGGACCATTTTCTTCTTTATCGGAGTGATTGGTTCTTTGATTGCCGCATTTTCTATGTGGTTCATCAATAAGCAATATGCAGTCTATGTAGGACCAATTTACGCTGCTTTTGAGGGCTTAGTGCTTGGACCAGTGTCTGGGATTTTTGAATCGATGTACAGCGGTATTATTCTGCAAGCAATCGCACTTACATTCGGATTGTTCATTGTGATGCTCTTAATTTACCGCGCTCGACTCATCGCCCCAACTGAAAACTTCAGAATTGGGGTTGCTTCAGCGATGGGTGCTATTTTCATGATTTATATGGCATCATTCGTTCTAGCACTTGCCACACCGTATCAAATTCCATACATCCATGGTAATGGTATCGTTGGTATTGGTTTCTCTTTAATCGTAATCGTAGTTGCATCACTCACCTTCGTCATGGATTTTGATTTCATTGAGAAGGGTGTTGAACAAGGTGCGCCGAAGCACCTTGAGTGGTATGCTGCATTTGGATTAATGATTACATTAGTTTGGCTTTATCTTGAACTATTGAGACTGCTCTCTAAATTGCGTTCACGTTGAACAATTAAGTCAAATCCGCTGATTCAGTTACTCAATAAATTGAGTGCGAGGTTTCATGTTCTGAAACTTATTCCATCGCTCTATGGAAGACCACCCACTATCACCAAACCTCGGCGAATCAGTGGGGGGTGGCGAATTTCCTCCAGTTGACTACTTGGAATGGTATGTGCCTAGATTACAAGCAGGAGTAAGACATGACTTGACACAATCAGGGTTCCACCACCCATGGAATTGGGAGGAATTATCAGGTGGGAAAATACCTCCAGACCTAACAAATCCTTACACTAAGAAGTCACTTGACCCTCGTCAATGGGTCGCTGAACGTGAAGGAGTAAAACCTACTCAAGTTGCGGGTGGGCATGGTGTTAGTCAATGCCTTTTGTTTGCTCTTCTTTCAATTATGAATCCCGATAAACCGAGGAAAGTTGCTGTTGAAATGCCTTCGTATGCACCAGTTTCTCAATTTCCTCGTGCTCTTGGATTTGAGGTCATTCCATTTTGGCGAGGTCCGAAAAACTCTGAAGATTGTGGTTCATGGAGAATTGACCGAGAATCTTTGCAATCAATCATTGATGATGTGTGTGCAGTGATTACAACCCCTGTTCAGAACCCTACAGGGTGGATGATGGATGAAGATGATCAACAATGGTTATCTGACATATGTGGTGATAATGATGTAGGTTTAATTTCAGATGAAGTTTACCTCGATACGACAATTGGTACAC
>JAERSV010000089.1 GCA_016845345.1 Methanobacteriota archaeon | reverse complement strand
TATTAGAGGAGATGATTCAGCAGTCTTGTTCACTCTATGTGATGTTCCTGGAATAGAAGAATCACAAATTGAGACAGCCGAACAGTCTTTGAAATCAGAATTTTCCTAGTGGTTACTCACTCTAGTTTGAGTAGTGAAGTTGATAGAATACAAGCGCCCGCCGCGACTTGAATAGGGTTTGGAGTTAATGGGTGAGGCAGTCAAATTACCTATGCGCCGTGGATTTGGCGCAACAGACCGAATAGATGCTTGGTGGAAAGGCCCAACAGCGATGGCAATCTATCTTGGTATCATGGTGGTGTACGCTACATGGCGAGGATTCATGGAGGCTGATTTCTGGTTATTCTCGGAATTTGGGCGTTCCGCAGGAGTTCAAACCATGGCCATTGAAAATCAGGGAAGTCACGTATTGAGTCCATTGTTTAGTCCACTCATAATCCCTGGTGGTGATGGGCTTGGGGGACCAATTCCTGAATTTATGTGGTGGATGTCTCCAGCAATGTTCATTCTAATATTCCCTGCAGGATTTAGAGGAACTTGCTATTATTATCGGAAAGCATACTATCGCGCCTTTTTCCATCAACCAACTGCTTGCGCAGTCAGTAAGCCTTGGAATGAATACAAGGGTGAAACAAAACTTCTTCTTGTCCAAAACTTGCACAGATATTTCTTGTATGCAGCTCTTGCTTATCTCCCACTCCTGTCCTATGATGTTTGGCTATCCATCAATTTCCATGACCCTGTGACCCACGCCCACACATACGGGATTTCAATCGGAACGCTCGTGTTGTTACTGAATGTAATCATGCTGAGTGGTTACGCTCTAGGATGTCATGCATTCCGTCATCTAGTTGGTGGTGGTTCTAACGATTGGACATCTTCGGGAATGGCTCGACTCAAATACAAGTTGTGGAATTTCAGTACTTATCTAAATGTACACCACAAAGAATGGGCGTTATACTCTTTATTTTGGGTGATGTTTGCAGACTTTTACATCTATGCCTGCACAATGGATTGGTGGACTGATATTGTATTGTGGGGTGGTTTGTGATGACTGATGTTACGACCCATGAATATGATGTAGTCATTATTGGTGCTGGCGGAGCAGGACTACGGGCTGCGATTGAAGCAACTCGTAAAGGTGCAACAGTGGCAATCATTTGCAAATCAATGCTTGGTAAAGCACACACTGTGATGGCTGAAGGTGGCGCTGCCGCTGCTCTAGGGAATGCTGACCCACGTGATAACTGGCAAACACATTTCCGTGACACAATGAAGGGAGGTAAATATCTCAACGATTGGCGCATGGCTGAAATCCATGCAAAAGAGTCTCCAGACAGGATTCGCGAACTTGAGCAATGGGGTGCAATTTTTGATCGAACACCAGCCGGTTTAACCAATCAAAGAAACTTCGGTGGGCACACATACCCCCGTCTTGCTCATATTGGAGACGCAACCGGTCTAGAGATGATTCGAACTCTACAAGAGAGAGGGATCCACAGCGGGATGGAGGTGTTCATGGAATACACCGTACGCAAGATTTTCACTAATGATGGTAAAGCAATTGGCTGTTTTGCTTACAACCGCGCTGACGGTACTCTGCACGTTTTCAAAGCTAAAACAACAGTTCTTGCTACTGGTGGAATTACTCGTTGCTGGGAAGTTTGTTCTGGCTCATGGGAATACACAGGAGAGGGGCATGCACTGGCTTATTGGGCAGGCGCTGAAATGGGTGACATGGAGTTTGTTCAATTTCACCCCACTGGAATGATTTGGCCACCATCCGTTAAGGGAATTTTGGTGACCGAAGGTGTACGTGGTGAAGGTGGTATGTTGCGTAACTCAGAAGATAACCGTTTCATGTTCAACTATGTGCCAGAAATGTATAAGCCAGAATTTGCTGATACTGAATCAGAGGCTCTTGAATGGGTACAAGAGGTGATTGACGGCAAGTTAGCAACCAAGCGTAGACCCCCAGAACTCCTCACAAGAGATGTTGTTGCTAAGGCTATTAATTCTGAGATTAAAGCAGGTCGTGGAAGTGAACATGGTGGCGCATATCTCGACATTTCTTGGCGAGATGAAGAAGATGTTAGGAAAAAGTTGCCTGGTATGTACCATCAGTTCAAAGAACTAGCAGGCGTTGACATCACAACCCAACCAATGGAGGTTGGACCAACTGCTCATTATGTAATGGGCGGAGTCAAAGTCGACCCGTTAACTCAAGAAACTACAGTACAATGTTTGTATGCTGCCGGTGAAGCAGCCACGGGATTACATGGTGCTAACAGACTTGGAGGAAATTCACTTTCTGATCTAATCACTTTTGGCAAGCGTTCTGGCGAATACTCTGCAAAGGCAGCGGCGGAAATGGATGGCTGGGAAGAAATACCACAATCAGAAATAGATGATATTATTGCTGAAACTTTGGCACCTTTCAACAGGAAAGGTGGAGAAAATCCTGCAACAGTGGTTAATGAATTACGTAAAATGATGCAAGAAAAGGTTGGTATAATCCGAACTAAAGATTTACTCATCGAAGCATTAGATGACTTGAATGATTTTGCTGCCCGTGGAAAAACTACTTCTCCAGGCGGCAGTAGAATATACAATCCTGGCTGGCATCAAGCATTGGAAATTGATGCTATGGTTGACATCAGTCGTATGTGTACGATGGCGGCACTCGCTCGTGAAGAGAGTAGAGGCGGGCACACTCGCGAAGATTTCCCAACCCCTAATCACAGTCATTGGGGCAAAATAAACAGCGTTATCATGATGGGTGAGAGTGGTGAAATGGTTTTAGAACACAGAACATACCCACCTATGCGTGATGATTTGAAGGATTTACTAGATGCATCAGACTTACATGAGGAGGAAGAGTAAGATGGGCAAAGATGTCACTTTCAGAGTATTCCGAGGTGAACCGGATGAGGATGGTGACTCTTGTGGAGAAATGGTTGATTACACCGTTGAAATGGACGAGGGAATGGTAGTACTGGATGTTATTCACCAGATTCAAACAGAACATGCACCAGACCTATCATGTCGATGGAATTGTAAGGCTGGCAAATGTGGCTCATGTTCGGCTGAGGTAAATGGCAAACCTCGTTTGATGTGTATGACAAGAATGTCAGATATTGAAGAAGAAACCCCTGCAGGTCAACCAGTCTTGGTTAAACCGATGCAAGCATTTCCACTGACCAAAGATTTGGTTGTTGATGTGTCTTGGGCTTATGAGTTGAATAAGACAATCACTCCTTTAGCAGGGCCTGCGGAATTTGACTGGAATTTCCAGCAAAATGAAGCAGACCGGGTCCAAGAGTTTAGGGCTTGCATCGAATGTATGCTTTGCATTGATACTTGCCATGTTCTACGTGAGCACAAATTGTTCGACGAATTTGCTGGCCCGAGGTTCTTTGTTAGATTGGCTAATTTGGAGATGCACCCCCTTGATACCGAGGATAGGTTAGCATCAATCAAAGATGAATATGGGATTGGATATTGCAATATCACCCGCTGCTGTACTGATGTATGTCCTGCTGGAATAAATATCACAGATAACGCCATTATCCCACTAAAAGAGAGAATAGTCACAGAATATTATGACCCCATCGCCTGGGTTGCTAAGAAAATTGGTTTAAGGAAGTGATTTTAAAAAAAAATGGCCCGCTTGAGGAGAGAAAACCCTCCTCAAACGGGCTGTTCGCATTACTTGTGTAGTTCATCAAGTGTTTTGACTTCAATCAGAGGCGGTCCACGCGTATCTTCTTGACGTTGGCCTTCCAGACCTTGTCAGGTAGCCACGCTGGGCCGTTTGCAGGCTTGTCAACCTGCTCTCTCCATCCAGAGAATACGTGAACACGGCCTCCACCGCCGCGCTCACGCAAATGGATGTCTGTCTCTCCGCGACTAGCTGCTTTCAGGGCTGCGCCCCTAGGTTGCTTGCTCGCGAACACTTGGCTCGTATCTTTTCCGCCGTCCATCAGGACGAAATATTTCTTACTCATTTCGGATAACCTCCGTGACCGCCATGCCTTTTCGTTGACTATATAAACATTGGCCCGTCTAAACGTAGTACTGCGCCACATTAGAGGCTCTATACCCCATTGCGAATAGCAATAGTTGTACAGGCTAGAGGTCCATCGTTTTCCGAATTTCAACCGGCTAATAGAATCTGGGATTAAATAATAACAATCGGATGAATTCCGGAAAGTGACTTTCCTAATTCTCCGGAAACAGGAATTCTACTCTTTGTACAACTGTTACTCATTCGAGCAAAAAAAGCCGAGATAGGTTGTGTTGAAAGATTCCTCAAAGCTCGGCGCCAGCAAGAGTTTTCGTGTCAATGACTCCACTGATTGAACGAATATTCTCAACCACTGCAGCAGCAATGCTACTCATTGAATCTGCTGCCATTTTGACTAATAGGTCGTAATCCCCAAACAATAGAGTTGCATCCTCTACCATTCCTAATGCTTTGATTGCATCATAGACTTCTAACTCGGATCCCGGTTTTACATTAATGAGTACATATCCAACTGCCATGAAGACACGGAGAATGGCATGGCATTCAATCCTTTGGCTCATCATGAGGGCTTAATAGTGGATTTTCATCGAGCCAATCCAGTTCCGAATTATCTTCTTCTATTGTTTCAGAGTGCAGAACCTCTTCAACTCCACTCAAATCATTTTC
>JAERSV010000088.1 GCA_016845345.1 Methanobacteriota archaeon | reverse complement strand
AGGATAGTACACACGAGGTCACTCATGCTCAACCAGAGATTGAATGGCCTAAGGATTGGGCCTGGAAGGATAACTTGATTTCTGATTCTGCAGTTCATCCGGTTGCTAGGGAATCTGTCTATAGAACACTACATAGAGTCGTTGCTAAAGTTGTATTGCGAAATCCACAAGGGCAACTTCTCTTGCAAAAGGTGAAGCGAGGATTCTTTACCGGCCACTGGACTTTACCAGGTGGCTTTCTTGATTATGGAGAACACCCAAGGCGCGGAGCAGAACGAGAATTATTCGAAGAATTAGGGGTTGAACTAAAACTCCCTGACCCAAGAGGGGAAGCAGGAATTATCCAAGACGGGGTTGATAGATGCATTGTGCAGGAACGAATTTTCAATGCCGAAGGTATTGACTGGGTTTCATTCACTTATCTTGTTGATGTTCCTGATGGAATTGAATTTGTCTGCAAACCCGATGAAGTAGAAGAGGCACGCTGGTTTGATGTCGAAGAGGCAATGGCAGTTGGTGCCTCAATGTTTGATATTGACGCTTTCAGAATGCTTCTAGAAGAGGATTGATTATGCCTACTCACAAGGACCTCAGGACACGCATTTTGTTTGCAATGGTCGGATTGACATTCTTCACTGCAATCCTTTCTCAGATAATGTTGCAATTAGGTGGTGGAGCACGAGATAAATTAATAGATTTATCAGACCAATTAAATTTCTTTGGTCAAGAAGTGATTTTTGAAAATGGGCTTCCACCATACATTTCTTCAGCGGGTGTTTATGCGCCAGAAAGCGTTGTCTTTGGGATTGGGTTCACAATTGTAGGAGCAATGATACTGTGGTTATCGAATCGAGTATGGCGTGAAACCTCTAATCAATTAAGTGAAGAAAATTCGACGATTATTCACCTCAGAACCAATCACGCTGGATTCATTGCTGGGGATATTTGTGGTTTTGTCCTAATAATGCTGGCTTGGACTCCAATGCACACAAAATTAGTGCAACATCTAATAATGGCAACAATCGTATTTTCTTGTTCAATATTGTGGGCTGTTTTGGTAACCATTTCTAGAACCATTCTCGATGCTGATAAGAAATGGAGAGAATACAAAATTACACGTTTACGGTGGACCTTATTGTGTATTGCATTCCTTTCTATGCAACTTTCAGTCATTACATTCGTATTAATTTCACCAACTATTTCTGCCTTGTTTGAGTGGCTTCTCTTTGTATCTCTAAATTGTGGTCTACTAACCTTTTACACAGTATTTGAAGGCCGGGGATTTGAGGAGGAATAATTCTGGAAATTTCTCTACTTATTGTGTCACAACCTGACATTGCTTCAACCATACAAGGCGATGCACTGCTCGCACGTGGTGGATGGACAGAGGTTACAACTGTTGAGAATGGTAGAAGTTGGGCTCATGATAGAAAACCCGTACACCTTTGGTGGTTCCCTGAGAGAGTTTTGATGGAGGATAATCTAGATGAGCGATACTCTGATAATTCAGGTGTGAAAGTAAAGGAAGTGATTTTTCTCTCAAGGCATTTTGCAGCAAGTGGGCTTCCTAGTTTGACACTGCACGTAATTGGAGTCCCTGGTGAATCCCCAGTCGGGGAAACTGCTGAATTTGGTGGTATCAAGGGTGAAGTTGTCCTGCCTAACCCTCGCTTTGCAGAATGGTATCGCAGGATGCATAAAGCCGGTATTGAACATGGGTTAATTCCCGAATTTGACATGACAATTGAAACGACTCACCACGGACCTAGCCTTTCAGTACCAACGATGTTTATTGAAATCGGTTCGTCTGAAACTCACTGGGATAGGCGAGATGCCGCAGAGGCCTGGGCCGATGTCATCTCTGAAGGACTTGGGTTAGACGGTGGCCACGGATTGGGTGACTGGGATGACCTCTCAACAGAGCAAAGAAGGGAAGCAAAAGTGATGCTCGGAATTGGTGGTGGGCATTATGCACCACGTCATACTGATGTGATAAGGAAAACCAATTGTTGGGCTGGGCATCAACTCGCATTATATGCTTTAGAAATGACAAGACCGGAAGACGAAGATTGGGACCCAATAACAGGAGTTTTACCAACTGGGCAATGGCAACATTCGATAGAAGTTGCTTTTGAAAGCACAAAACAAGCATTTCCAGACGCGCAAGTAATCGCTCACCTCGACAGAAAATCGTTCAAAGGATGGCAACGCCAAGCAGTAAAGCGTCTTTGTGAACGACTAGATTTACCAATTGGCAGGACCAAAGATTTCGATTAAGATGAGTGGGTAATTGTCAAAGAGCGGGCGCGGACTTCCGACATCGGGGCGAAGGCGTTGGGTCTGCTTGGACGACTGATAGTTGGAGTTTTGCCATTCACTCCTAAGTTTCTCGTAGGCTGGGTCTCAAAACGGTATGTTGCCGGCAAGAACCTAAATTCAGCAATGTCAACTATGAAGAAATTAGGTGACAAAGAAGGATGCTGCTTTACGATTGATGTCTTAGGTGAAGATATTTCTTCATTGGATGAAGCAAATTATTTTCTTGCCATCTATGAACAAGTTATTGATGAAATTGTCAACCAAGGTTTAGATGCTAATATCTCAATAAAACCGACTGCTTTTGGGTTATTAATTGACGAAGATGCGGCCCTCGCAAACATCAAACAATTACTTGAAAGGGCTGCCAAACATGATATGTTTGTACGCTTAGATATGGAAGATCATAGGGTCACTCAATCAACAATTGATATCGTCTTCAAAATGCATGAAATTGGTTTGAAAAATGTTGGTGTGGTGTTACAAGCAAGATTATTCAGAACATTAGACGACATAAAATCCATCTGTTCAACCCTAGGTGGTGACGCAGATATACGCATTTGCAAAGGGATTTATCTTGAGCCAGCAGATATCGCTCATACGGAATACAGGGCCATCAACGAAGCATATTCGAAATCACTATCATTGATTTTGGAAAATAATTCCTATTGTGCTATTGCCACACATGATAAACCAGTGGTTTCAGATTCTCTTTTACAACTTCAAGAAAATCAAATGGGGCCCACAACATCTGACCCACGGGAAGGAGCACGTCAAACAGGAGATGACAAAGGACCAGGGTACGAATTCCAAATGCTCTTGGGTGTTCGTGGAGAGATGAGAAGGAAACTTCTCAAACAAGGCCACAAAGTAAGAGTATATGTGCCATTTGGAGAAAAATGGTATGAGTATAGTATTCGCAGATTGAGGGAAAATCCCGACATAGCATGGCACGTTGCTAAGTCATTCATGATGCCGTGGTCACGATGAGTTAGAAATTATTCTCTGCGTTCACGGTAAATTTTCTTTGAGCGAATGTTTTCTGCACGAATCTTTTCTTGGTGCTCTTCTCGGCCCGAGAAATCTTGCCCTTTCCATCGGCCACGTTCTAATCGCCTCTTTTCTTGGGCCTCTTCATAGGTTGGCGGTAAGTGAAGGAAAACTCGACGGATATTCGCGGCTTTCATTTTGCCGTTCAGTGTTCGGCCTTTGCCACTGTGCAAAGCACGAATACGCCATAATCCGCTAGAATGTTCAAATATCGAGCCACAGTGAAATTCTTCATCAGGCTCACACATTATTGAATCTGAAAATGATACGTCGGCATCGGTAAAGGTCAACTTAACTGAGACTTTATCAACTCTAGTTGCCCATATCATTCTAACACCCTCGGCACTAACTTGGTCGGATGATGTTGCATCAGGCATTTCAAGCCGGGTGATTTCCCAAACATATTCATCATGCTCAAATTGGTCACCAAGAGAAAAGACTTCATCAATATCAATTTCCATAATTATTTGCTTAGATTCTGCCCCTTCTGATAAAGTGAAACGAACTTCAGTCGATTTGGGTGGGCGTAACTCAATCTTGTGTACTCCCTTGCAAGTGTCACACTGCACTAGATGGTCAACCCCTTTTCCTTTCTCAGTAGTTCGTAAAATTTGGTGAGAAACTTCTTCTTTACAGGTTGGGCAAAAGGCGAAATTTTCGAGGTCAACCTCCTCCTCAGCCGTCTCTTCCATAGCCAACCGGCCAAGCCCATCCCTCTTGAACCCGACCCACACTCTGAAACCCCATCCAAGGCAATCATTGAACAGGTGTTGGTGTTGCGAAGTGACATGGAAGAAGAGGTACACCCTCTCGACGAGTTACTTTCAAAGAGTGACGAGTTAAGCCGTGATGAGCCTCAGATAGCCGCTAACATTGGCGAACAATTGCAACATATGGAATTGCAATCCTTACCACTTAGTGTAAGACGTAGAATACGCGATGTTGTTGCACGCCTTAATCCTCAAAATGTTGTTGAGGTCGGTGCAGGAATTGGTCACTTGTCGGCTTGGCTGTATGATTTATGGGCCGACGAGAAAATACAACCAAAACGGTATGTTTTGGTTGAAGCAGGTGGGAAATTTGGAGTCATATTGAAGCGGTTAATGCAGAGATATGATGCCGGGGAATGGAGCGACATTATTGTTGGTGATTGGAACGATATTGTGTCAAGTCAGAGGGCATGGGTCGCATCTAATACTAGCAATCCGTTGGCGGCGAGTGAAAAATCACCACTTCCTAAATCCATTGATGTCTGTATCATAGATGTAGGTTGGAAAAATCAGAATGAATGCGTGATGGGAGCAATCCCTTTACTCGGCGAGGATGGATTACTTCTAACATCTGAGCCAGAAGTTCCTACTGAGGATGAAGTAGATGAAGTGAAAATAGCCGCTTTCAATGAATGGATAATGTTAATCAAAATGCTTAACGAAACCCATGATGTAGGGTTTGTACCCATGTTTGCAGGCACACTGATTGGAATAAAACGCCGTTCATCCAACTAAGTGGGTTACCGAATTCAAGAATTAGCGGTTGAAATCAAGGCCTCTACATTGAATACCCCATATCCATATTGATCATCATGGCCGTCTTGACCTGTAGCACTATCTGAAATCCATTGCTTAACATCTGAAATAGCACCGCTTCCACCTGATGAGCCATTGTGTGCTAATTCTGGTTTTTCTTCTAATAACAAAGCAATACCGCCCGCTACCCAAGCAGTGGCAGCAGACGTACCTGAGGCATGAGCATAAGGGCCATATCGACTTGGTTCCTTAGGTTGTTGTGATGGTGGAATCATTACTGGTACATCTTTCCCCGGTGCCGTGACTTCTGGTTTCATGTCTGGATTGGACCGAGGCAACATTGGATTTGGGAACAATTCCCCATTGTTGTCACCTTGGCTAGACCCCGACCAAATCATTCCTGTTCTATCAATTCCGCCAACACAAATCACATCTTCAACCGAGCCGGGGCTAGCAACATCTCCATCGTCATTTTCACCGTCGTTTCCTGCAGCAGAGACTACAAAAACACCCTGCGATAAAGCGTCGTTAACTGAATTTTCCAACTCGTCGGTGCTACTGAGAATGAAATTAAATCCACCAGCACCGCCTAAACTCATAGAAATAATGTCGACTCCTGAGGCAACACACCAGTCAACGGCTTCTGCAATTGTTTCATCTACTCCCTCACCTTGTGAGTTCATTGCTTTTGCAACATATAAATCGGCGTTTGGTGACACACCTTTCATCCAACCATCTGCCCATATTAGGCCTGACATTGCAGTCCCATGGCCTTGGTCATCATAGGGAGTCTCCTGATTTTGTATGAAATCCTTCCAACCGGCTAATTGGCGGCCGCCAAAATCCTGATGCGAAAGGTCAATCCCGGTATCTATGATACAGATTCCAACTCCGGAACCAGTAGAGGAAACCCCATCAAGCCCTGTCATCGTTCGAAAGTCACTCTGCCAACTGATGTACTCATCAGGAGGAGGTAAATTCGCATTGTTAGAACCATCGTAATTCTGATACCAATTGTATAACATAAAACCTGCTGAAAACAACAACATAGCCGATATTATTGATGAAATAATCGCAGTAATTTGTTGCTTATTTAGTGAAATCGATTTTCTCTGGGGAATGTCAAGTTCGGGCATTTCAGTTGTTCCCCAATCAACGCCATCACCTTCAGCCATGTTTATTCAATAACACGGCGAATGGTCGTTTGACTTCAAACCGTCGGAATATCGGGTTGTTTGTCACTTGGTTATTCTTGCAAATTCAAAAACCAACATCATGATTATCCAAGGGCTGAAACCGCTTCTGTGAACACGTCAACGAATTGTCGGGCCTCTTCTTCGGTATTGTAGAGATATGCCGAAGTTCTCAGTGAACCCCCTGTAGCACCTTTTGATTCAAACCAATGGTTAACACAATGGAAGCCAGAACGCACCATAATGGAACCTGACTCATCCAGAATGATGGCTAAATCATGAACATCAATTCCATCGATCAACATTGCTGTCATCCCACCACGCTCACTAGCCTTTGGTGGCCCGATAATTGTAATTTCATCTAAGTCCTTGACTCCATCAGTTATGATTTGATTTAATCTGACTTCGTGGTCAGATAGCCAATCAAAGTCTACGTTTGTGAGATAATCAACTGCTGCCTTAGCACCTGCAATACCAGCATAATTCGAGGAGCCTCCTTCTAAACGGGCTGGGCCTGATAAGAACTCTAGATTCTTCTTCGATGCAGAAACAATAGTGGTTCCACCACCACTTACAGTTTCGAGATTAGCCATTGATTCCTGTTTTGCAAAGAGGGTACCAACGCCACTCGGGCCAAGCATTTTGTGTAGACTGAAAGCAAGATAATCACAATCCAAATCTTTGACACTGACTTTCTTGTGTGGAATTGCTTGTGCAGAATCTAATAATACTTCGGCCCCGAAATCATGAGCAATTTTGGTGATTTCAGATACAGGGTTTGTAACCCCATCTAGGTTGCTTGTGAAAGGCACTGCAACGAGTCGTAAATTATCACCTGCTTTAGCACAAGAGTCCTCAAATGCCTGTAAATCAAAGGTATTGTCATCAGTTGAAGTAACTTGTTGAAGGTCAACAATACCTTCATTTTCTAATTGTAACCAAGGTACAAGGTTGCTATTATGCTCTTTATCACTAGAAATTACAACATCACCAGGTTGCCAATTAATTCCATGGGCAATTTGATTTATCGCAGCAGTAGAATTCAAGGTAAAAACGACCTCTTCTCGAGGGGCTGAGATGAAATTTGCCACAGACTGTCGAGCCTGAGCCATCATCAAAGTCACTGCAGAACCCCAACGATGGGGACTCCTACCACCACACCCGGGCGTCTCGGTGTAGTAGGATGTGACTGCTTCAACTACTGAATCTGGTCGCAATGTAGTACAAGCATTATCTAAATAACATACTGGATTCTCTTTTCTCAATGGAGCAAAATCCTCTCTGAACTTATTTGAAGACAAATTATCACCACGCTTCTTGGTCCGGCAAGTGGTTACTGATTGGAGCACTACTCCCACACCCTTCACAGGTGATTCGATTGGGGAATACTGAGGAGCAATCTTCGCAACGTTCTCCCGGTGCCCCAACCCCATAACATTCTTCAGTTGCACAAACCACCTCGAGTACACCCGTCGGTAAACGAGTTACAGGTGTGTTACTGCCACAAGAGGGACATTCTCCTTGTTGGCCTTCAGCCGATTCTCCTTCTCCTCGTAATTTTCGGCTTACTTCACGGGCTCGGTCACTTTCAATCTCTTGACCTGTTGCACCGAGCATCATTTGAGGATACCAAAGTAGGTGGATTAAAGACCATACACAAAGGATTCCAGATAAAAAGTAGAGTACACGATAAAGCCCCATTCCAGATGAATCACGGAATGCTACCGAATGGGCTCCAAACCATCCATTGATGACTACTAAGAAACCCCACACTATGAGAATCAAAACCCATGCTTGTAGACTATGGTCTCGAACGGCATTTTGCATCTTTCGTGGGTCAGGGTGACTATGTTGGGTAATCACGTGTAAATCGCGAGTTTGCATTACAGCTTGCCATGTATTAAAACTCAAAAATCCAAGAACTGCAATGCCAATAATTAATCCCATGAAATTAAACATGGTGGCATCAAATGGAAAACGTGGAGCACCTGCTATTGAGATTACCAAACCTGCTTGAACCGAAACCCAGCCAACAAATAGGTAGATTGTTTTTTCACGCATCAAGGGGTATTCAGATAGGATTCGCAATGCGAAAAGTGCCCACAGAATGAAACTTGTAATCATCATGGCAAATGCTTGCCACTCAACATCAGCAATACCATCAATTCCAACTGCCCAAATATTACCCCCGCTGGATAATTCACCACTCGAAAGGTCTGAGGAACCGGCGAGGAATGCAAGTGAACCGATAATCAAACTGATGAGGGATTTTTTACTCCAAGTTTCCCTCACCTTGTGATAATGAAACGAAAGTTCTACTTTCAAGTCGTGGAGAGGGACTAACCAAGGTTGGCTAATTGAAAGATGTTGGTCAAGTCTCATGTTAGAGAGCCGCATACCGGTGTGCATTTGCTCGCCTGTCGCCTGCTCTGACTCAGGCTCCTCTTCCTCCATGTGGTGGCCGAGGATTAATCATCAATTAAGAGGCCACCCTCATTTGAAATTGGATTTAGTGTTTTTATCAAAATTACTGGGGGTTGGAAGCGATGTGGAAAAAGAGCCACTGGCGTGAATTGAACACGCGACCTCCTCATTACCAATGAGGTGCTATACCGCTAAGCCACAGTGGCAGTAAAGCGGCGACCAAAGGGGTTGATTTAACGATGTCCATTTGCCACATTCACAAATCGATGATGCACTCTTCCATCGTCACCATGAAAGGCAGGGCATGGCTCGGCCGCGTCACAGCCGAGATCGCATAGCCTGGTATCGCGCGTGACTGGAAATCACGTGGGTTCGTCCCGCGGGAGTTCAAATCTCCCTCTCGGCGCCACCTTAGTTGATATCTGATAGAGATCGGTGGCGCCGAGAGGTAAAAATTGCTGAAATTGAACTCCCGCTCCGCGGGATGCTTCAGGATTGCTCGCAATCCTTCGCATGTTGGCACTTCCCGAAGATGAAAGATGCTGAAATTAGTCCAGTGCCAACATTTCAAATCTCCCTCTCGGCGCCATCAAACATCTGTCATCAAGCAGAGAGGAGATTTGAACCTAGCGAGTTTTCAATAATCAATGATGCAACAGAAAACTCGCGACGGTTCAGAACTGGACTGAGCGAAGCGAGGGAAGTTCTGGAACAAAAAGAAGTCTCCCTCTCGGCGCCATTTTTTGTTGAATATGTTGTGATGTAAAATATATTTTGATTTACATTCGAGATAAAATAAACAAAAACCAATGAAAAACTTGCAGACGCCCCTTAGGGGCGTGTTAGTTTTGAAAAGGGAGCATTGAAGGACTTTGACAAACCGCCGAGGGGTTGAGAGGAGCCCATGTCTACCGAACGAACTACCCGATTGAAGGTGATTCTCATCCTTGGATTGATGATGCTAATGCCACTAAGCGCCGCAGATTTGACTCAATATTCAGGCCCAAATGTAGTTGCTTCTTCGGGAAACACGAGGACTGTTGACGGCTGGTCAGTGCCTGGTAACTCAACTATCCTTGATGGCTGGTTGAATGTTGAATCTGGCAATTTCCCCAGCCAAGGAAATGGCAGTGGTTGGGATGGAGCAACAGCCAACTCTAACTTTTCTTCTGGATCCTATCTCGATACCACTTCAACTCACTTTAACGAATTACTTTCTCTTAGCACAAATGGCTCATATGGACATATTGACGAGTTCAACAGTGCACCTCTCTTGAGTTTAGCAGCAGGAATCTATACCGGTGGCACAGGGGTAACATGGTTACCTACAAACCTGAATTATTCAGGGACGCCATCTACTGGTGGAGGGAATACAGTAACAAATGGAACAATCCCTGCAAGTGCCACGGAAGGGAGTTTGGTAGTTGGGACTAATCCGAATGGAGGTATTCCAGCTGGTAGTAATTCTTGGCTAATGGGTGACCCTGTCACCTTGCCTTCACCAATTGTCAATTTTACTTTTGAGTTTGACCACTGGTATCACATTCACACGCCGAGCAACATCAACGGAAACATGGATGGCGTATGGGTAGAGTACCGCCTTGATTCAGGGAATTGGACTTGGATGGAACCTGAGTCAGGATACAACAACACGATTTCACCAAACGCATCTGTTCCCGCGGGCACTACAGCAAATGGCACAAATGGATTCCCTGTTTGGGCAAAAACTGCTTACAGCGGATGGGAGCACTCTGTATTCCAATTAGATAACTTGACTGGAATCAACAATGCAACGCAGATTGAATTCCGCTTTCGCATCTGGACTGACAGCAACAGCACAGTCAGACCAGGGTGGTATATTGATAACATCACAATTCAGAACATCGGTGCTGGAATGGGATTCTGGCACCATGGATGTTATGTCAACACGGGTACGTGTGGCTATTCAAATAACGCGGTTGGGGCTTTGCAACTCAGCCAACCCTTGAATCTCTCAGGAGTAACTGGTAACCCTATTCTTCGAAGTCATTTAGAATGGGATTTGGAAGGCTCAGGATGGGATAATTTCTGCGTTGAACTTTCACTAAACAACAACACTTGGGTAGATATTTCTAGTACCTCAAATAGCACGACTACTGCTTGCCGTAGCAGAGCAGGGGCAATTCCTGGAAATGGGTATACAATTGGTACCACAACCTATGGTGACGAAACAAATGCTTTGATCGACCTTGATTTAGCAATCCCTAGCGCTTTCCACAACCAATCAACTGTATATCTCCGGTATCGTGTTGATACCGACTCATCAGTCACAAACGGCGGTATTTTGGACGGCCAAGAGGGTCTGACTATTGACCGAATTCAAGTTCGGTCTAGTAATTCAATCAATGCCTCAATTTATTTTGACGACCATTTAACCGGTTCTGGGACCATGTTTGATTACGGCATTGGAAATGCTGTTCAAGATTGGGCTTACGTAATTATTGGTGCTGGAGGATTGCATGAAAGTTACGGATTCGAGGATTCACCAACAATGCCTCCGGGAGGTTGGAACGTAGTTGATATTGGTTCAGGTGACATTTGGGAGTATGGGCAACTGCCAGCCGCTGCCGGCACAGGACCAACATCTTGGTCAACTGGAAATTACGGTTTCGCAACCGATTTAGATGGAGATTATGATTCGAGCACACAAACACATTTGTTTTCACCAGGATACACACTGCCGTTAGGTGCAAGTGCTCGATTGACATTTGACCAATGGCGAAGAGCAGAAGCGAATTATGATGGCGGAGCAGTATTCATCAGTGTGAACAACGGTTCTTGGCAATATTTTGACCCCGTGATGCCCAACGGTAGTTCGTGGTACGATGGTTCTCAAAACGGATTTGGTGGTCATTTACTAGCCAACTTAGATGTCTTTGATGGCAGGCAATTCTTAGGGACTGTTCCTTGGGAAACAACTACTGCTGACCTTTCAAACTACAGTGGCTCTCACGTCGAATTTCGATTCACATTTGCTTGTGACACAGTCATCAATAGCCCTGGATGGTATCTTGATGACATTGGTGTTGAAGTTGATTTCTTCGAAAATACCGGGACTTGGTTAAGTCCAACAATCACTCTTGAAGAACTTGGAAATGGATTTGTGGATATTTCAGCATTAACACCAAATGGAACTTATGTAACTGGAACTGTTACCGATTCTGCCGGAAATGCATTCGATGGATATGATAACCTAACGTTCCCAATTTCACTGGCTGGAATAGACCGAGACACGTATCCGACTGCCAAAATACAACTGAATATGGGCACTAATGACCCTTTTATTTCTCCTTTAGTATCTGATGTACATTATGGAACTGTCCGGCACTTTGCGGGTCTAGATGCTCAGAATGGTTGGGACATTGATAGTGGACTTATTCTTGTAAATGGTAATTGGACTAACCCTACTGCAACCCCTCTAACCATCAGAGGTGATTTTGTAACCTCAACCGCCCCAATTAAAAACGTCAATATCTCAGGTGTCGGTACTGGAGTAACTGTACAACTCATTGATAGTAAAGGTACAATCATTGGAAATACAGGATTGAGCAACTTAATCGCATTCCAAAACCCAGAGCCGGGATATGGTGTGCAATTCAGCATCGCATCTGCTGGATCCTTATCTCACGCAATTGCAGAGGGGGCATTTGGACAACCAACTCTGAATCCTGAAATAGATGTTACAGATGATGGGACAATTGATTGGACATTCCCAACAGGGCCTAACTTCGGCCATTATGGCTGGCAATCATACATCCATCTATCTGATTCAGTTGGACAAACAGGTGCAGGAACTACAACCGCTAGTGTCACATCTTCATCAACAGGAAGTGGAATTGAGGTACTAATCCCTGATGGCGCAACAGTAAACTCAGGCATAATTGCCTTCGCTCCTCATACGGCCACGACCAGTGGTCTCACATTGAGTGTAGCAGGGATTCAAGCCTTGCCATACAACAGTGGATTGTCTGGAATCAATTACGCGCCATTAGATGCGTCTATGGTTGGGGCAATAAACAGTCTAACTTCGACCTACACCGACCCTAACACCGGAAGAAATTGGAATATCGTAGAAATTGATTTCACATCCAGCATTTCTCAATCAATGGATATCTTGAGCATTTCAATTGGCTATGATATAACAGAAAATATCACCGGACTCGGCCAGCAAATGTTTGACTATCATGCGGCTCAACTTGTAGGAAGTATCCCTGCAAGTGTTGACATACCCCTAACATACGTATCAGATGCTGGTGCTGTTGGACTTGATGGTGGAATTATCCATGAATTGATGATTACTAATCGTCCGTTTACAGCTCCTGAAACTATGTATCCTGATGGGCAAGTCTACGAAATTACAACAAGACACCACCATCTGAATGATAATAACCAAATTGGCGAAGTGATGTTGATAGGAACAGCCTCAGATGGTGAAATACTCACTTGGTATGTGGATGACCTCGCCAATGGAGGGAATTTCGTAAGTAATGGCAGTACAATGGCAACCCTACTCCCATCATCAACAGTTGTATTGAGTGGAGACGATTGGGTCGTAACATGGAGATTTGAAATAAGTTGGTTCTGGGATGACGTAGACCAGATTGATTGGATGTCAAGGGCCCTCAATCTTACAGGAGATGGATTAGCCCCAGCATTCGCAATGTCTGGAGGACCCGGGAAAAATGCAATTGAGAATGACTTACAAATTGACCAACTTGAAGTCAGGGACCAATTTGACAGAATCATTGCTGTCAATCCAAATCAAGATTTCTACGCTGCAGGCGGCTCTGACATATTTGTAACTGGCTCAGTACGCTTCCAAGACAATGCAAACTTACGACCACTTACCGATGCATACTCAGTCGCAATCAACTTCTCTGGGACAGAATATCCGGCGAACAGCCATGACAACGGTTCTTTCAGCCTTACCTTGACATTACCTACGAACGAAACAACGGTTACTCTAACCTCGAGAGTTGTGCGTGTTGGTCCTGCGAGTGGAGCATTTGGTGGCGAGGATAAGTCAAACCCTATGGGGACTGTCGAATTAATCACAGATGTTGAAAATCCAACAAGCGAAATATTCCAAGTTTTGACAACCAATGGACTTCTTGATGCAAACGGCCATGTTTGGGAACCATATGATTCACTTACTCTTCATTTAACCGTCACTGATGAACAAGCACTTGGTGATGACATTACTCTCCACTATTGGAGAGAAGGCACAGATGATGACAGCAACGGAGATGGAATTGCTGATGAGAGCGAATATCAAACTATGACTCGCCCAATCTCAATGCCGGGTAATTCAAATGAACAGCAGATTCAGTTCACAGGTTTTGACCTGTCTTCAATGCCTGAAAATAATATGCTCAGCCTCTATATTTCTGGTACTGATTGGGCTGGACTTCCTATTGAAAATGACGGAATGCCAGGATTAGGAAATGACAAAGCAACAATGGTAATAGGTACAGATGCTGATACTATTTTATTGGAAAACTCATTCACATTGAATACTAATAATGACCATCTTTTAGTCGGTCAAAACCACCAAATTTCAATGGTGTTAGAAGATGCCAACGGAATCCATACAATTGATGAGATTATAATCTACATGACTGGAATAACATCGGCGCCGGCGGGGGAAATCCACATCGACCCGAGAGAATCTACCGCCTCAACCCCAATTGGAAGTTTCATCAACACTGGCGATGTAACAATGGAAACATTGGATGAAACGTCCAGTAGAGTCACTCTTAATTTTGCCTTAGATTGGCAATTCCCATCGTCATTCGCTGGCAACTGGTTGAATCCGGGAATTCACGTGATTGATGATACTCAAACCGTTGCTAATCTCAATAATATTGCTGATTTGAGATGGAAATTAGACAACAAATTAACTGTCGACATTGACATGTTACACGACTTATCTGAACCGCTTTCAGAATCAAATAAAACAAAACTTTTCCTAGGTAAAGGAGATATTTTTGCTATAACTGGTGAGATTGTTTACGCGGGTTCGGGAGCACCTATTGTTGAAATCCCTGAGAATTTGCAATTGTTTACAATTATGATTGCTAGTGGGGTTTCGTCAGATGCAACTATTGACTTGACAGAATCCTACTTCAACACCACGCTTGAGGTGCCTGTTGGTTTCCCTTCAACTAGTGACCTCCCCGTCGTAATGGATATTCTCAATGTTCCAGGAGCAGGTGAATCTATATCGTACACGGATATATCTCTCACAATTGACAGCACTCCTCCTGTGGCTGAATTCCTCCCCGGGATTCTTGCAAGCATCGAAACAGACCGGATTTCAACAGTTGATGTCCGAATTAATGTCGTAGAGTCAGGAGGTATGTCTGATGACGGTGTGGAAATTCACTGGGTGTATCGTCGTGGAGGACTCAACCTCCCGGGAAGTAGTGATTCAGCACTAATGGGCCATGATACTTTGATTGGAGACATTTGGTCATACTCATCAATCATTGATATGACACCAGCTGCCCACATAGAGTTACAAGAAGGAGACCAACTCATGGTTTGGTTGACCGGTGGAGACCGAGCCGGAAACGAGTTATTCGGTGAAGGCACAACAGACTCACCCCGCGCCCCACAGTTAATTATCAGAATTTTTGACCCTGCAATTTCTAAAGTTGAAATTGATGATTTGAACCCAATGTTATACAAGAATGTGTATATTCAAACAACTATTCGAAATGATGGTTCTACGATGGGGGATGTCAATGTGACTCTAATTGAAGAATTGGATGATGGAACATTCCAATACTATGAATCACACAATATCACAAGCCTTGCGCCACAACAAAAGCAAGTAGTCGCATTCTCTTGGGAAGCATGGGATAGTGGAATGCCTGACCTCTACATCATGTGGAATGGCGATGAATCAGACCTTACTTTGCTCCAACCTCAAATTAATGTACAGAAAGAAGATGAAGAAGGTGGCATTTTTGGAGCCGGTGCAAATGTGGGAATGATCCTTGGATTACTAGCCATTATTGTCACTGGTGTTGCGATTGCTATTGTAGCAATGATGATGCGCAACCGAGATGAATGGGAAGATGAGGAAGAATGGGAAGATGCTGAGGAATACGCAGAAAAGATGCTCGGCAAAGATGAAACCGGAGCCGCTTCCGTCCAGCCCACCGTTGTGCCCGAAGATGCACCACTTCCTGAACAAGCACCTCCACCCGGATTGAGCGATGAGGAATGGTTAGCAGATGCAAAGCAACAACTACCTGACTGGCCAGATGATGCACTTTTGACCTACAAGGAGAATGGTTGGAGCGTTGAACAATTAGTTGAATGGAAAAACAACAACCAATAATTCTGATTTCCAATCTGAAAAATTTGCTTGCGCAAGTTGGAGAATTAAATTAAATCGCGCGGGAAATGAAAAATCTGCAGGTTTTTGTTGATTGGGATTTATTGTAACCGACAAAAAACTGTGAAAAATCAGACGTTGGGCCGCGCGACAACGTTTTTTGATTTCGCGAATTAGCATTTATTGAGAAACACGCGCGGCCGCGATTTGAGAACATCAAACATTATATGCCTGCGCGATTGGATGGCCGTCGAGGAAGAAATTCCTCAGGGATGCACATGACACAAACGAGCTTGACTCAGCGGCGCACTGAAATTACGGGTGAAATGGTACAACTGCAGGAGCATGTTGAAAAGTTACGAGCCGACCTAGAAGAGCAACGTAAACTCGTTGCAACACTACTCACAATAATCATGGAAGAAGCAGATGGTGTCCAATCTGGAGCCGCGCCAACTATTCCAAATCAGCCAAAGCGCGGCTATTGTATGTGAACAACTGACCACATTTTGGTTAGCCTTTGATGACTGCAAGTGGACGTAATCTTACAACTGGTCTAGCAAGACCAGCCTGAGCGGTTAACCGAATAACATCATCCACATTTTTGTATGCTTGTGGTGCTTCCTCTGCTAAAATATTAGGAGTCCTCGTATGAACATGAATCCCTTGTCCCTTTAATGAGTTCAATAATTCCTCACTGTCTACACTTTTTCTCGCTGCTGCTCTAGAGAGTTGCCGACCAGCCCCATGGCATGAAGATGCAAAAGCATCGTTTGAACCTGACTTCGGACCTGCTAAGACCCAAGAAGCCGTGCCCATATCCCCGGGTATCAATACTGGTTGACCAACACCTGAGAACCGTGTCGCTAATTCTCGGTGATCCCCACCCAATGCACGTGTAGCCCCTTTACGGTGAACACAGCATGAACAAGAAGAACCGTGAATCACATGCTCTTCTACTTTAGCAATATTATGACACACATCGTACACAACTTGCACATTTGCATCATCGTTACCAAGATGATGTGCAAGATTATCTCGTAATCTCTTAGTCAGCGCACTACGATTAGCGAAGGCAAAATTCCCTGCCGCCTGCATCGCAGCGAAGTAATCTTGGCCTTCTTTTGAGTGGAATGGTGCGGCAGCCAATTGGCGGTCAGGCAGGCTGATATCCCAATGTTCACTATACCAATTTTTACCGTTCTGATGATATTTAGATTCTAATGCTGCAACATGTTCACTACAGACTTGATGACCTAATCCTCGCGAGCCAGTGTGAATCATCGCGCATATTTGACCGAGTCTAAGCCCGAAGGCTTTGGCAGCTTCTTCATCCTCAACCCTATCAACAACCTGTAACTCCAGAAAATGATTCCCCGAACCAAGTGTCCCGAGAGATTTCGAGCCACGCTTCATTGCTCTTTCAGAAAGACTGTGGACGCCTCCTTCAAGAATGCCATTTGACTCTATGTGGCTCAAATCTTCATGTAAACCCCACCCAAGGTCTGCAGATGCTTCCGCCCCCCCTTCTAAAATGCCTTGTAATTCTTGATTATCGAGCAAGGCTCCGCCTTTACCAGAAGCACCGGCTGGAATTCTGTTAGCAAGATGTTTTGCTAATCTACCAAGGTCAGGTATCTGGCTAATATCCAAGTCAGTGGAACACAAACGGACACCACAATTGATGTCAAAACCGACTCCACCGGGTGAAATCACCCCACCTTGTTCACCCCAATTCAAGTCAGTAGCCACTACCCCTCCAATTGGAAAACCGTAGCCAAAATGCCAATCGGCCATAGCCCAAGCATCGCCGACAATGCCGGGTAAAGTGGCTGTGTTAACCAGTTGGCCAGGTGAGCGGTCATCCCCACTTGCAGTTAAATGTGCATCATCTGCAACCAACATCGCGTCAGTCCTCATTGAGCCATAGCGATTGATGCGAAACAAAGCCTCATCCACTTTCTCTATGTGTTGCTCCCATTCAACTGCCATGGCAATAACCTCCTATCTAGAGAATGCCACAAGCCCCCTGTTCAAGCGTTTTTCGCCCAATCCTGTTAGTTGACTTCAAGAGTTGTCTCGTTTTCGCGACAAAAGTAGAGGGGTTAGCATGGCATTTGGTGAAATTGATATCCCCTTTTTCACTGATGCTGGTTTCGTTCGAAAGAAGTGTCGCGTCTCGGACTTGTGGTTTTGGGCCCGAGATAAAAGTAGAGAGACTTGTGGTGACACAATCGAAGACGAATATACCTTCATTGGTAAACCATTGATTGCAGGTTACCCAGAACGTGGAAATGCGCTCTTAACTAAAATGAGAGAAACATTCCTCACATTTTTTGAAGAACAAGGCCATACTCGTGTTGAGCCTTATCCGGTAATTGCGCGGTGGAGAGATGATATCCATCTTACTATAGCATCAATTGCAGATTTTCAACCTGATGTAACAGGCGGCGTCATACCGCCGCCGGCTAATCCACTGACTATTTCCCAGCCTTGTATTAGATTGACCGACGTGGCTGCAGTTGGCCGTTCAGGCCGGCATTTGACGACTTTTGAAATGATGGCTCATCATTGCTTTAATCGCCCTAAAGACGGCGATGTTGTTTACTGGATAGACCAATGTGTACGCCTTTGTGATGAACTATTTGTTGAAAGATTAGGAATCGATTCGGACTCAATAACATACGTAGAAAATCCCTGGTCAGGCGGCGGTAACGCTGGCCCAGCATTAGAGGTAATTGTCGGCGGATTGGAATTGGCTACTCTTGTCTTCATGAATCTTGAGGAGGACCCTCAAGGCTCAATCGAAATCAAGGGTGAGCGTTACTCTGAGATGGACTTGCAAATAATAGACACAGGCTACGGTTTGGAGAGGTTCTGTTGGGCGGCAGCGGGAACACCCACTATCTATGAGGCAATTTACCCAGAAACAGTTAGTTGGCTGAGGGAATTGTCTGGATTTGACGCAAGATTAGATACGATGGAAGAAATTGATTCCAATCTTTTGTTATCAGAACTATCAATGCTAGCGGGAATCCTCAACATTGATGTCGGTACAGATGTATCATCGCTTTACGAAAAATTGGTTGAAAGGCTAGCAAGTCGAGGAGTTGAAATCAATCTAAGTGACTTAAAATCCATCACAGAACCACTTTCTGCAATCTATGCGATTCCAGATCATCTTCATGCTCTTTGCAATATGCTCGGCGATGGCCTTGTACCATCTAATGTGAAAGCAGGTTACTTGGCGCGTATGTTGGCTCGCAGGACACTGAAAATGCGTGACCAAATCGGAATTAACGTTACATTGAGAGAATTAGGGGAGCACCACTTAGATGTCAATTTAGTTGGTCGGGAATTCACTCAAACTAGAGATGGAATCCTAACTATTCTTGAATTAGAAGAGAATCGTTACGCACAGATGTTGAGAGCCGGTGAATCTGCTGTTCGAACTGCACTGAAAGATGTGAAACCGGATGCAGAAGAAATTGATGATGAAATCTTATTCAATCTTGCAGAAAGCAGAGGATTACAACCAGACATGGTTGTTGAAATTGCAAAATCAGCAGGTTGGCCTAACCTCACGGTTAGGCTTGGATTAGCAGCAGACATGGCTGCTCGACATGCAAAGCAGACTAAGGATACAGCGCGTGGCAAAAAAACCGACGGCTTACTACCTGATGACCCCAGTTTGCCAGCAACTTCCTTAGATTTTTATGAAGATACCACACAGTCAGAATTTGCAGCAGAAGTGTTACACTGCAAAGAACTCTCAGCAGATGAAATAGTGAAATTACAACTCTCTGGTGAAGTGAACGGCGTGCCCACTCATGGAATTGTTTTGAATCGAACCTTGTTCTATCCCGAAGGTGGTGGACAGTTAGGAGATTCAGGCACACTAACCAATGGTAAAACAGTGGAAGTTCTAGACTCACGAGTCAATGGCGGGGTAATTGTGCACCTCACTAATGGTCCTCTTGGGGGAGAAGTTAGTGGGAAAATCAACATGGACAGGCGACGGCAATTGATGGACCATCACACTTCAGTCCACATTGTTGGAGGATCTGCAAGAGCAATACTTGGCCCACATATTTGGCAGGCGGGGAGTAACAAAGGAGAACGTTATGCGCGCTTAGATGTAACTCATTATCAGCGGCTTACTCGATTGCAATTAGATGAAATTGAAGACCATGCTAACGAAATTATTAGCCAAGATTTAGCGGTTGAAAAATTTGTTTTAGACAGAGCGGATGCTGATGCTCAATTCGGATTTGAGTTATATCAAGGCGGGCCACCAAAACATACTCAAATTCGTGTCATCAAAATTGGTGACCACGATGTTCAAGCCTGCGGGGGTACGCACCACGATAAAGTCGGCCAAATTGGTGATATCAGGATAATTCGAAGCAGTGCGGTTCAAGACGGGGTGGAGCGTCTGCAAATTGTGGCAGGGGAGACAGGACGCGAGTACGCCCGCAAGCAAGAGGCGATTTTAGCCGAAGCATCAGAAGTTTTGGGAGTCAATGCTGAGGAATTACCAACAGCAGTTCAACGGTTCTTTGACGAATGGAAAACACAAAAGAAAACAATTGAAAATCTTGAGGCTGAAATCGTTAGACTGAGGACTAGTGGCGGAGGCAATGACAGTTTTGAAAAAGACGGCATTCGTTATGTCATTATGGAAGGAACTGGAGACATGCGGCAACTCCTTGGAATGGTTGGCGAATTGACTCGCGACCAAACTCAGCCAACCGTAGCAATTCTTGGTACTAGAGAAGGAGGCGGGAAACTCTTGGTTGCGATCACTGAATCTTCAGTCGCTTCTAAACAACACGATGCTGTAGAAATTCTCAATTCAATATCCACTCACATCTCAGGAGGAGGTGGTGGTAAGCCGACGTTTGCTCAAGGCGGGGGGTCAAACCCAGACGGTTTAGATGACGCGCTTGAGGCGGCCAAACAATTACTCGGACTTCAATGAGTAACCAATAACCAGCCGTTGGAGATATGTGATATGCCTAACTACCCACCAACCCCCTTCCCCCCAAGAAAAGTGCTACCACACGGGGATTTACTCATAATTATCGGAGTCGATGGTGAATTAGCCAGAATCAATTGTAAAACACTAGAGCAAAAGGGCGGGTTAGTGAAACCCTTTCCTAGTCCGATAGAAGATGCAACTATAGTTGATAACAAGATGATTGCAACTTGGGTTCTGCCGGAATTGTCTCTTGCCCGTATGGCCTCTTTACCATTAAATGAAGAATTCACAGATGGAATTGACATGAGCCTGTTACGAGTCAAACAGCATAGACGAGGACAAGATGTGCCTGTTGCGGGGTCTGAATGGAGTCATTCACTAGATGCTGAACCACTCGGAATAACATCTCATGAAGGTCTGATTTGTTTTGTAAATTACAATCGAGGTGTATATTGTATTGATTCTCAATCAAGAGAAATCTGGCGAATAAAAGAAATTGAATGGTTGAATCAAAAACACCTTGAAGATGCATCAGTTATTCATGCAGTTACAACAGGACAGCATCCAACTGACAAAAACCAGCAATGCATTTGGTTATGGGGTAATGGTTCAGGATGGGTTGCCTTAGAATGGGCTACTGGTGAAATAATTGCCCAAGGGAATTTACATAATAAAGGAATTCTTGACCAAGTGAGAACCGACCAAAATGGTGGTTGGTTAATTGGATTTCAAAGTGGTGAAATCATCAGATGGGACCCAAAAAATAATTCCGAAGAAATTATCGAAGGAGGGCCGTTTTGTGACGCTGTTTTCACTAAAAGAGGATGGAATATAATCGGTTGGCGAGAGGACATTACTTGGCATGAAGAAAAAGTAAGTCGGACTCCAAGGAAGGACTTGGGAGTCTGCTTCTACGAGCACGAGTTAGATGGGCTTTTAGTCTTGAAGAATTCAGGTGATTGGGTGGCGTTTAGCCACCTCTAGTTGAATTTCACTCTTCTTCGGTTGCAGCTTCTGCTGGTGCTTCTGTAGCAGGTTCGGTTGCAACTGGTTCAACTGATGCACCTGCATCATAACCACATCTACCACAGGTTGAGCGGTTGGAATGATTTGCTAAAAATACACCTGGACCACAAATCTTGCAGTGCTCATTCTTGCGAATTAATTTGCCATCTTCAACTGTGTATAGGCTTGAACGGTTTGACATTATTCCTCACCTCCAGATACATCATCTTCAGTTTCAATTTCTGCTGGTGGTGCAACATCTGCAACCTCAGCAGGCGCTTGCTCAGCAGGGGCGTCTTCTTCTTCAGCAGCAACGCCATGCCTATCAAGGATGTATTGCGGCTCAATTTGCATTGCTTCTGGTGAATCATAAATGAATGCCAAACCAGTAGTCAAAGGTTGGCCAAAACGAGTGTTGACATCTTTTACAATGACATTTGATGCTGACGAACCCGGTTCAAGTGATGCAACTTTGCTTCGTAGATTGCTCCGACTTGGGGTTGCTGATTGTTCATGTCGCAACTGAAATCTGATTTCAATACGACTCAATAATGAATTTTCTTTCCTATCTACTATTTCCATAATAATTCCTCCTAAATCAGCGCACGTTTACTTTTAGTGCGTAGTTTCCTGCCCTCACAATATTGAGTATTGATGAAATTTCTGAGCGCTCTGGGTTGAGCACCACAACATAACCTTGCCAATCTGAACTTAGGTGTGCACCTGGACAATATGGACATTCGGGGTTGGTTGGTTTTACCCGCTCCATATCATCTTTCAATTCTTTAGCCAAAGCCTTGTGCTGTTCATCAGTAGGGTCTAATCCGTTCTTGTTAATGAATACTAATTGGACTAAAGCTTTCTTAGTTTTAGCACTCACATCATTGTTTGATTTGAGACACCATCCAAGATTGCCGGTAGCGACTTCGACGATTCGGTGACACTCAGAACAAGCGAGTTCAACTTTCTTTGACACCTTATTCACCACCGTTTTCTAACCATTCGTGAGCACCAAGACCTGGTTGCTTGCAGGTGAGCCCAATCTTTGACGAGCGTGGGTCGTGTGTATTCAATGAAAGAGTAACTACTCGAGAGCGTAGAGGGTCAGCAATAGAGAGTTGAGAGCCTGAACGGCTACCAGTTATTTTACCTTCATTTTGGTTGATTTGGACTGGCTCTTCAAGAATCTGGGACTTGTGTAATAGGCCTTCTAATGGACCGATTTGGACGAATGCCCCGAATTCAAGAACCTCTGATACAGCACCATCAACAATCTCGTTACTGTCAAGTCGGAAAAGCACCGCCTTGAAACGCACATTCTGGTAAATCGCTCCATCTCCATGGATGATTCTGCCTCGACCAATCATCTCGTGGTCGTAGGTAACAATGACAAAATTGTCATCATCATCAAACTTACCTTCGAACGCCTGATGCGCTAAACGGTCAACGTGTTGGCTCAATGATTGTCCCTCGCGAATGTATTCCGCGGGGATTCTGATAGTATCCTCTCTGACTTCAAGTGTGTACATCTTTTTTCCCTCCATTCACCGCTCACTGAGAGGTGTGCCATGGAACGGAAGGGTTCACAACCCTCCCGTCCCTCACAGGCGACGCCTCCAGAAGAGAGGTTTCCAGTGGCTCGCCGACCTGCTCCCCCTTTATCAGCAAACCGGTTTCAGTGAATTGATTTGATGCAATAATTTGGTGTGAATTATGTGAATTAAACCTTGAATTAATTGTTAAATGAAATGGTCATTTAATTTGATTCGACATAATCAGTATTGACGACAATTATCCTCCACTTAATTTTGATTTCATAGAATTTCATCGTGACCCCCGTAGGGGTCACGTACCCTCACAAACGGGTTTTACCCTCAGCGGATTTAGTGAAGGTTGAAGTAGCGGCCAAAGGGCAAAGCAGTATGTGATTGGGCCTGCCGCGTTGGATTTGAGGAGAAAAACTGCTTTAGTAGCGTTATTCTTCACATTCTCAATGTTGTTGCAAATAGTTCCACCAACAAACCACAACTCACAATTAGATGACCTAAAGTCAAATCCATTTGTCGGCAAAAGTTCTACTGAATGGATAGATGGGGGTGAGGCGTGGTCTCAACTTGGCAGATACGGCTCAAGAAATGCCACCGCGCCCGCTCACAGCGTAAGCGGCGGGCCGGGGAATGGGCCTGTTTCTGCAGTTTCTGATTTAACAACTATTGATGACCCGGTTGTTAATTGGGCGCATTTTTCAAGTGGAAGTTATGGCGCACAAGGTTTAGCGACTGTAGTTGGTGATTTTGCCGGTAACATCGTTGTTACGGGGGATGCAAACGAGCGTTGTGGTGCTGGGAACCTTTTCACTGTGCTAATCTCTGAACGAGAGTCTGGTGGCTCCACTCATTCATTCTTGAGTATCATTGAGGGAGATACGAGTCGGAAATCTTGGGAGGTTGACCTTGGGGTAACAGATTCTGTAAAGGCTTCACCTGTTCTATTGGATGTAAACGGAGATTCAACCCTCGAAATTCTAGTTGCATATGATGCACAAGGCACTTTCAACACCGAATTATGGTCGCCTATCCTGCAGTGCGGCGAGGCTGGGTGGAATGCTGGCGGCAGTCACTCAGCCGAATTATTGTGGTCTTACACAGACCCTGATCTTGGAATCACAGTCCCATCCCCATATGTTCTAGCGAATCACCAAGTTGGAACTCAAATTCTTCTCGGGGACTTAGATATGGATGGGGATGCTGAGGCAGTCTACTCATTGGTTAACGAGGGTGACAGCCAAGTCGTAGTGCTGGCATTACCATTGATTGCCGGAGGTGTACCAAGTCCAATTTGGCAAGTCAGTCTTGACTACGGCGAAATTCCATCTGACCCCGCATGGGTGAAGATTGATGATACAAACTCAGCAGTATTGTTGACTACGATTGACCCAGATGATGGGAATATCTGGGTTTGGCGGCTTGATGGCGGAAATGGTGCACCAAACTGGGGTGGTGTTTCCCTCAACAACCTTGATGGAAATACAGATTCTCCTCACATTAGACTTCCAGGCCCTGTTGTTGCTGAACTTGATGGCACTCCCGGATCTGAAATGGTTGTCACCATCCCCACAGATATTGATGGAGGAAGTACAGGGGATGGTGCGGAATACATTGGAATGGAAGTCAATGATGCCACACAATTGTGGTCATTTCGAGCGACGAATGGATTTGGAGAGGCTCCACCCGACGTTTTCGATACTACAGGAGATGGTATTGACGACAGGGTTTGTTGGGTAACATGGTATCGTGTTGACACTGACCGCAAAGGTGTATCGGGATGCCATGATGTGACTGCTTCTCTTGGCCCTGCATTAGAATTCTCACATCTAATGGACAGAAGTTCAGGCAATCCTAACGATGAAATTGCCGTCTCACCTCCTTTCCACCTCGACTTAGACGGACAAGGAGCACCCGAAACCGTGGTCAGTTTTGGCCGCACATTATGGGCGTGGGACGGAGATAGTGGAACTCAAGCAGGTATTGGTTCGGGATGGACGGATGAACTTGACTTACCACATAGGTCTTGGGCAGCGCCTGCATTAGCAGATTTAGACGGCGATGGTGCTCTTGACATCATTATTGGTGATACCCTAATTTCCAGAGAAGCCCCCGATATACGGCCATTTATTGATAATAGAGGGGTGCAATTCACACCAAGCCAACCTGACCCGGGTGAAACATTTACTGCCACCGCTTACATCGAAAATGTTGGCACTGTTTCAAGCGGTGAGGCAGTTGATGCTGTTCTCTACTACGACGATGTAATAGTCAAATCAGTTAGGCTTTCAGAAATGGACCCTGTTGCACCTACTGGTGACGGGACATTCTCGTCTTTTTCTGTTGAGTTAACCGCTGTTCTAGGTTCACACACAGCAAGAATAGTTGTTGACCCATATGGGAATCTCACTCAATCACGATTTGATAATGATGAACAAACTGTTTACCTCACAATTGTTGAACCATATGATGTTTCAATAGGAATTCCAGTGGACCCACCTCGGGTTGACCCCGGTTCAAATATGGATATTGATATCCCCATTTCGTCAACCGGACGCTTGGCAGGAATTTGGACTATGTCAATTGATGACTCTACCTTACCAAACAATTGGACAGCGCAGGATATTTCTGACGGCGGTTCAACTTCGATTCAAATAGAACCAGAACAACCGTGGACTGCTACGGTCAGGATTTCAGCCCCACTCGAAGCATTGGGGTCAGATAATGGTCATTTGACAATAACCATGACATTAGATGAAGATGCAAACATCACTGTTTCATCTGTTTTACCCGTTGAAGCAAATAGAACCCGTGGCCTATCAATTCGAGGACCTGCGGGGACTGCAGACACTACAGGTTACGGATTACCCGGCTCATTGGGTAGTGCGTGGCTATTGGTGGAGAATCTTGGGAACGCAGAAGAGACGGTGAGTAATAGAGCATGGGACCCAACCTCTTGGGGGAGTAACCTCACTCTGCACGACCAATCAGGTGAACTACCACTCATCACTTTAGCACCCGGCCAACAGCTCGAACTTCACGCAAAACTACGCGTACCTAGTGCAACAACATTAGGAGAAAGTGTGACTACGACCTTGTCAATCTGTATCGGCACTGGGGCTGAAGAGGTGTGTCGAGAAATAGATATCACATTCGTGGCCAATGGAGTTGCTGTTAACCCGGATAACTTCCGCAGTATTCCAGCAACTGGAATTAGTTGGGAAATAGATGGTATTTTGCCACAAACTGCTAACAATCTATCTTGGGATTTACAAGCAAGTGGCATGCTGATTAGCGGCTGGAATTGGCAAGCAAGTGGAGATTGTCAATTAGTTGGCACTTTGCTTTCATGCCACGGAATTGCGGGGTCTGCTTTCAGTGGTTCACTGACTTTAGACCAACCAGTTGATGCTCCGCCACAATTCCACCCATTCGCAGTGAATGAATCCAATCACAGTGGTTATAATCTTGATTACTCAATGCAGGTTTTACAGGTATTCCGCTCCCAAATTAC
>JAERSV010000087.1 GCA_016845345.1 Methanobacteriota archaeon | reverse complement strand
ATTGTTAGTGTGGTTGTGTCAAGTTTTTCCCAGCCTGCGGTTCCACGAGATTTCCAATGTGTGGCCGTATAAGAAATTGACATATTTAGGGTATCATTTTCGTAATTTGTTGTGTTATCTTGCCAATCAACTGTGAAATTGACTAAGTGGGTCATTCGTGCCTTCACACAGTCGCCTGACCATGTTAGAATGGTGCATGACTCGGTTCCTAATTGTGTGACTCTAAGTTCTTCTCTAGTCGTTAGAGTAATGCCCTCAAAGTTTTGTTCGTCTTGCCAAGCATCTGAGAGTTGGTTGACAAGTTGTTCAGTATATCCTTGGTACTGAAACCAATCATCAGTTGTGTATTCAGGTTCTCCTATGCTTTCTATTGCCAATGCAGTTGGTAGTGAAATGACAAACAGCGCGGCGAGGAGAAGTGCTTGGCGGCTTGTACGCATCAAACTGTTCAGAGCCGTTGCTGATTTCAGTATGACGGCTGAATGAGGCAGATTCAAAGCAGTTAGGCCTCACCCATAGGGTGAGTAACATGAGTTTCAACAATGGGGTGAAGGCGAAAAACATCGGAATGATGTGGTTGAGCCTTGCAGTTTTAGCAATGTTTGTTTTGCCAATATTAGGGGCTACTGCTACAGTCCCTGTGATTGATGAAGAGGTTGGGGGTGAGTGGTGGGAAACCACAAATATGGACAAAAACGGGGATAAAATTCACGATGCAATCCCTATTGCAATCAAGAGTACCCAGTACGATTGGGTTGACGATGAGGGACGAATTAGCGTTATTGTTGACTTTGACCATTTGCCAACAGAAGCCGATGAGAGGCTTCTTGAGAACCGAGTAGATTTCAGGGTTCAGTTCCGCTACCACATTATTGATTCAATTGCTGGCTCTGTTGAGGTTTCTCAAATAGGCAATCTTGCCAATTTACCTGGCGTTGTTCTTGTTGAAATTGATGGTATATTGACAACTCAAATGGCTGATGTCAATGAGATTCATGGCATCACCAATGTTTGGGATGAAACAGGATATACTGGTGCAGGTTCAGTTGTTGCAATTATTGACACTGGAATTGATGGTAGTCATGAAGGATTGAATGATTTAGATGATAATAATGAAACAAATGATCCTAAAGTCATTGGATTTTATGATGTTATCAATAAACCCGGCGATACTAACGGAACAGATATTGAGGCATATGATGACCAAGGACATGGTACTCATTGTGCCGGTATTACTGCAGGAACAGGTGCTCCAACTTTCGAATATATTGGAGTTGCACCTCAAGCACAATTAGTCGGTGTGAAAGTACTATCTGAGAGTGGAAGTGGCTCCTTTGCTCAAGTGATGCAGGGCATGCAATGGACAATTGATAACCGCCACAAATTCAACATCCGTGCCGCATCTATGAGTCTTGGCGGACCAGGCGCATCTGAGTGGACAGCAAGCGAGCAAGAGAGCACTAATCGCATGGCAAATGAGATGGTGCGCAATGGAATTGCTTTATTCATCGCAGCAGGTAACTCTGCATTTGTCGCACAGATTGGTACACCGGGAAGCGCTGAAGATGTCATCACCGTAGGTGCGTTAGATAAGGATACAGGAATTGCAATTTATTCAAGTCAAGGTCCAACAGAAGAAGGACGAGTCAAGCCAAATATTGCTTTTGTCGGTAGTAATGTAATGGCTCCAGATTTCAATACAGGCACTGGTTATACTTCTAAATCTGGTACAAGTATGGCTACTCCAGGTGCCGCTGGTTTAGCAGCCCTAATGTATCAAGCAAATCCAGACCTTTCACCATTTGATGTTCGCAACATTATGCAAGAAACAGCAGAATACAGGCTCTGTTCTTACATGTTCAAGAATGAGCCATGTCTTGAAGATGCAATACCCAAAAACCGCCAAAACAATGTTTACGGCCATGGACACACCAATGGCGAACCATCCGTTGCAGAAGCGGCAAACCAAGTATATGGTCTAACCTTTGCAATC
Source organism: Methanobacteriota archaeon (assembly GCA_016845345.1). Lineage (GTDB taxonomy): Archaea > Thermoplasmatota > Poseidoniia > Poseidoniales > Thalassarchaeaceae > MGIIb-Q1. The sequence goes on along the minus strand of JAERSV010000087.1, from coordinate 1,561 downwards.
AATATTTCATCAACAAGCGAGGCAAGTGGGGACAACAAAGTTCACATTGGGCCGGGAGAATCAATCTCCTTTGAGATAATCGGAGAGAGTGTGGGTAAGGTACAGTGGCGCACATGGGATATGCGTGATTATTGGTCTGACCACCCTGATTTTGAATCTGGTGAAACTCAATTCTCAGTCACTCATGAAATGCTACACGATAGGTTGAAGTTCCTTCCTGGAAATGATGTTACTGGTAATCAAACAATTATGGTACGTGGAATTGCTGGCGATAATTCATCTACAAACGCAGTTGTTCATTTGCATGTGATGGGTGATACTCCAATTGAAGTTAATCAGCAGTCTGGTGGTATTGATGGCACAATCTTCTTACTTTCGACATTGGTAATCATTCTAGCAATTGGATTAATTCTCATGATGTTGATGTTACAAGGTAGGATTGCAATTCCAGGGAGTGCGTCTGTTCAAATGATGATTCCAGATGATTTTGAAGATGATGAAGATGAGGTTGAATCAACCACTGCTGCCACAAAGAAGCGTTCTGCGAGTTGACGGGTGAATTTCGTGGCGCTTGCTGGCGTGTTGATTTCAGCCGTTGTTGCTGGTATAGCAGCCATTCTCGTCACCGTTTCTATTGAGAAATGGGGTGGGCTTCATGGCGGCGTGTTAGCTACAGTCCCCTCAACAATAGTACCAGCAGCGGTTGGTATTTGGTTAGCCGCAGGAACTGTTGATGAATTCCAAGCAGCCATGGGGATAGTTCCTATTGGCCTGATTCTCAATGCTGGATTCCTATATCTGTGGCGGGTTGTACCACCACTTATTCCTCAATGGAAATTTGGTTTACGTTTGACTTCAATCACTATTGTTTCTTTGAGTATTTGGTGTCTATTTGCTGGCTTATCAATTCTGGGTTTCAATATTCTAACTAATGCTGGAATGGCGCCCTTAACAATCGGTAGCTTGGCATTAGTAATTGGCTTGGTTGTTGGTTTTGCTGCAACAACTCAACATCGGCCAACTCCAAAAGGGCAGAACAAAGTGAGTTTTCTCACACTATTGATGCGAGGGCTTGCCGCCGCTGCTTCAATAGGAATTGCAGTTTGGCTAGCAGGACTTGGTAATCCATTGGCGAGTGGAATAATGAGTATTTTCCCAGCGATTTTCACAACCAGTATGGTTGCATTATGGTTAGCCCAAGGAGAGGCTGTTCCAGCAGGTGCAATTGGTCCAATGATGTTTGGAGCACAATCGGTTTCACTGTTTGCATTAATAGTGGCTATTTGCTATCCTATGACTGATTCAAGCATTGGGCTTGTAGGTACATCCATTGGCGCATGGATTGGCTCAGTCCTACTCATCAACGTCACAGTATGGTATTATCTTAAATCCAAAAATGATAAAATTGTAACACCTTGAATCCTGTAAAAATTCTCAACAGGTGCATTCAATAAAACCGACAAACCCCCTCAATTGCCGGAGGGGTGACAGTGGGGGACAAGCGATACATCCGAGATGCTTTGCACGGTGACATCATTCTGCCTGATTACATCAGTAGAAT
>JAERSV010000086.1 GCA_016845345.1 Methanobacteriota archaeon | reverse complement strand
AGCCACGATTGAGCACTTGCGATGCTACCGTTCTTGGATAGTAAATATGGTATGGAACCCCACCGCAATTTTTGGATGCATTATTGCTATCAACGCTGAAAATGGTGGGGCTGGATTCCACTGGACTTTACTTAGCCCGAGCACAGCTCGGGCATTGTGAAGCCGCATCGCTTCGGCTTCAATCCTGGATATGACACATTACTTTAGCCACGATTGAGCACTTGCGATGCTACCGTTCTTGGATAGTAAATATGGTATGGAACCCCACCGCAATTTTTGGATGCATTATTGCTATCAACGCTGGAAATGGTGGGGCTGGATTACACTGGACGAAGGAGAAAAAAACCCAACCTTATTGAGCGTCCGAATCGCCGGTCAAACTCATGGTGGTGAAGGAACCTAGAATACCCGGTTATCTCGCCCATGAAGAACTACGCCCTGGACAGGATGAATTGATTGGTGAAGCATATGATGTGTTAATCAACAAGGGTAGCCACCTTGCTTGCGCTCCAACTGGAATCGGTAAAACCGCAGCCGCGCTGTCGGCAGCACTGGATGCTTCCTTTTCATCAAACGAAAAACGTACAATTTTCTTTCTTACCGGCCGCCAAGCACAACACCGAATAGTTGTTGAGACTGTGCGAAATATCAACAAACGCCGCCCAGAGGGACAAAGCAGAGTGAAATTAGTAGACATCGTAGGTCAACAATCGATGTGTATTGATGATATTCGAAAGGAATTTTCTTCAATTTTTTCTCGCCTATGTGCCGACAAAAGAAAGAACCGACATTGCCGACCATATCTTCAGGAAGTTGACGGTTTAAGATTGAAAGTCCTACAAGAACCACTCCACGTAAATGAACTAATCCAAGTTTCAAAAAGTTTCACAGAAGATGGGCAAAGCAAATCGACATGCCCATGGAAAGCCGCGCGCGAAAGCGCAAGCGGTGCTGACATCATTGTTTGTGACTACAATCACCTATTCCACGAGCGGGTGAGAGCAGCATCATTAGATGCGATGGGAATTAAATTGAATGAAGTAATCATCATAGTTGATGAAGCACACAATCTTCCAGACCGCATCACTAAAGGAATGCAAAGAACGTTAAACGATGATTTGGTTTTATCAGCCAGACTTGAAATGGAAGAACATATTGAAACTCTTGAAGAAAAAGAAAAGAAGGGTTTGTTCGATGTTAGACCTGAAACCTACGCAAATTTGCGAGCAGTGAAGGCGGCTCTTGAGAGGATTCGTGCAGATTTAGCAGGGTTTTTCAGAACACAAACTCAATCACTTTACCAACAAAAGGCAGAAGAAGCGAGGATAGATAACCAAGAACTGCTAAATTTGCTATCCTCAGCATTATCCTCAGATATTAGTGGCAACAATCTCAGCCTGTATCAAATCTCAGATTCATTGGCTTCCGTAGAAGTGGAATTAGACCCTGATTTAGATGAAGGAAAGGAAACCGCGAGCGAGCGACTTTCAGAATTATTCGGCCTGATTGACCGATTGGGTGACAATAGAGCATTGGCGTTCATCTTTTCACATGGAAAAGGAGATTCATCTCGATTAACAACCCACCTTCTCGACCCAGGTATTGTTTCTGGACCTGTGTTTGAGGCGGCAGCAGGAGCACTGCTAATGTCCGGAACTCTCTCCCCACCGGAGATGTATGGGGAACTCCTCTCTTTACCAAGCACTAGACCAATTTCTTCCAAAGAATACCCATCCCCCTTCCTTTCTGATAAAAGGCCAGTAGCGATTGCAACGGGTGTGACCTCAAAATACACAAGGCGCGGTGAGCAAAATAATGAGAAAATACGCGCTCATATTCACGCGATTTCTAAATCAGCACCAGGCCATATCGCGGTTTTCGCCCCCTCATATGCCATGTTGGAGGAAATTATCGGCGGAGAGATATGGCATGGCCGTAGAGTAATGAAAGAAGAATCTGGTTGGTCAAAGGGTCGCATTGACTCACTTTTACGTGATATGGATATGGCACGTTCTGCAGGCGAAAAGATTCTTCTTGCTGGAGTATATTCAGCAAAATTGGGAGAAGGCGTAGATTATCACAGAAATCTGTTGGATGCCGTGGTTTGCATCGGACTTCAAATTCCACCACCATCAGAAGAACTGAAAGCACGGAAAGACTACTATGAACAGCGATTTGGTAGTGGTAAATCATACCGCTGGGCAGTACAACAACCAGCCGTAAACTCGCTGATGCAAGCAATGGGTAGACCAATCCGAAAAATGGGAGATCGCGCCTTTATTTTGTTGTTAGAAGATAGACTATTGATGCCACAATTCAAACGATTACTTCCAACCAACATCAACATCTTGACTGTGTCAAGTGAAGAATCAACTAGTCGCCATGCAACACGCTTTTTCAAACGTCATCCAGACCCATCAATTGGAGATGAATAGACACGAAGGATTCAATGAGGGCGGGCTCAACGGAGTAATTAGGTGAGAGAGATGGAGTGGCAGCCAATCACTATTCAAATAGACAAAGAAAAGGCTAACAAAGCCCCTGATAAACGCTTTACTGAGGGGCTAAGTGCTTCTCCTGAATTACTACATCAAAACTTTCTTTCAGACCTTGGTCACCTACAAGAAATTCATGATATTCATCAAACAACCATGGAAAATCAATTTGCACCGGTAGAAGCAAATTTTGATCGTATCGCCGGAGTTCTCTCAACCGCGTCAATGTTGGATAAATTTGATGGGGAATATAATGATGAGCAGTTATCTTTCCCATTACACGGCTGTGAACTTTCAGGTGTCAAACTTAGTGCGGCTGAATTAGATGAAAATTCAATCGTCAAATTGAGTATTACTGGTCGTGACGGCGATGAATTTGAACAGGCGTTTTCATTACCAAACGGAAGTAGACTCGCAACAGCAACCTGGGCTGGTGGCGAATTGCATCTCAGCCTCAACCGCTTGAGTTAACCTAGTTATCACTAATCTGTAACTAAGCGTAATTGGAATCGGGTTTCAAACCGATTCTTGATTTCAGCGAAGTGGCACTTCTGCGAGTTCGTCAATCTGAGCCAGTACTCGACCAAGTGCATCTTGGGCTTGAGTCTTGTGAGCCTCACCCATCTCGTGGCGTGAGTACCTCGCTTCTTCGAAGACACTGTCAAGTGCAACCAAAGCTTCCTCGTTGATTGGTAATGCCTTGCGAATTGCCATCTCGAATTCACGAACGGTCTCGAAGTCACGTCGTAGGAATCGGTGTCGCATTAGAATTGCACAGAGGCTTTCATAACAGTTGAAAATTGCCTCTCTGGTTTCATCGCCTGCCGCCAATAATTCTGCGGTATAAGCGAATACATCTGCTAATTCTGATAATGCAGATTGCTTTCTGCGACGCCAATAGACTACAAAGGCAATTGAGCCAAGAATTGCGGCAATTAAGCCTCCATACAACCAATTGCTAATTCCTTCTTCAATGGTTTCTGCTGAAAGCACGACTACTTCCATAGTAGTTTCAAGTCGCTCTCTATCATCCTCAGCAACCTTCTCATCGGTTGAATTGATTTGCACGTAGAGTGAACCATAGGTTGAATCAGATCCGTAAGGCGCCATTGGTGGAACTGAGACAAACTCAAACCAGAATGAACCATTATCGGCTGTGCGGCCAGTTAATGTTCTACTTAGGCCATGTGATTCATTGTAGAGAACTGCTGTTACCAAAATATCACTAGCTGGTAATTGCGTATCCTTTGCTGTGCCCTTAACCCATGCAATGACTCTGTCACCATTGTAAGGAACGACCTCCACACCAGTCTCAAAGTCAACTGGGATTACGACAAATATTGAGGTGTTGATTTGACCACCATTGAAGTGTCTTGAAGTATTATCCATAGCCCTCAGAGTTAGTGTTATGTCGCCTGCCGTCATATATTGAGGCGCAGTTAACTGAATACTGAAACTACCATCAGACATCCATACTACTTGCTCAGAAATGCCAAGGTCACTTTGATTCCAATAGAGGATAAGGTCTAGCATATCTACTGGATTCCCACTTCCTCCAACCTCGAGGATTCTTCCTTCAATGATAATTGGATGAGAAGCGGAAGAACGAACAATGATGTTCTCGTTTTCAACTAATTGCCAATCAATGTCGGACCAAGTTGTTAGAGTCGTTGTTGAGTTAGTTGCAAGCCATGATGCCTCTCCTGCATAGTGTGCTGATAGTGTGTGCTCCCCGCGTGCTGAAACCATGCTCACAGGAACTAATAACTCGAATTCACCAAATGAATCAGTTGTTACAGTGTCAACAAAGACTCCATCAAGCAAAATGTCAACACTTCGTCCTTCAATCCCTGGCAATCCAATTGCGTCGGAATCATACAATCTTCCTGAAACATTCCAGAAGGTGCCACGCGTCGCATCACCGTTGTCTTCGCTAGTCAACAACAAATCAGAATGATGAGCAACCCAAATTGATCCATTTGTACTTGCTTCACGATACCAACCTTGGGCTGGAGCATAGATTTCTACTGGGTGTGAACCAAGTCCAATGTTGTTAGGAATTGTCCATTCAATAGTCCAAACCCCATTAGAATCAGAGTATGCTGTACCCAAAAGAGTGCCATTAAATCGTACTTCAAGGGAGTGGTTGAATAGCCATCCATCAGGCAGATTATCTCTTACTGTACCTTGAATTGTAATGTTGTCATTTATTGCAATCTCAGATGGTAAAATCATGTCTAAGTTGACTGCGCTGTACACATTCCATGAGGTATTCGCGTCAGATGGTAAGTAGAAGGTTGAGCCAGTAAATCTCATCTCCATCATCTGTGGCCCAAGAGGTGAATCCGCTGGCACTGGATAGTAGACTTGGAAGTTACCTTCACTATCTGTTGTAACATTTGTTAGCCATGCATCATCAAACCAAACTTCTAAGGTTTGGTTTCCTAACCTGTTGTCTACAATATCGAACAGAGTACCATCAATGATGAGTAGTCCTTCTCTATCAACATCACCGCCACCGCCTAACAGTACTATGTATGTTGGAACACTGATGTTTACCCACTGTTCAGCAGATGAATTGAGGTAAAACTCAGGGTTGGTAGAATCACCTTGGCCTATTGGATCAACCCACATAAATCCGCCTTTGAAGAAAATTGTCACCAGATGACTTCCGGCGGCTGTATCACTAGGCATTGTGTACATGAGGCTGTAAGTGCCAGTAGATGCATTTGACTCGATGAAAGCACCAGTATCGTTTCCATCAACTGAGAGATGTAAGATACTGGCAGCTGGCACACCACCTGTCTGCAACAAGTTGCCATGCTCATCAAGTAGGGTTCCATTAACCCAAATAATGTCACCAGCAATGAAATTACCCTCAACAGAATCAATGGTGATTACGGTTGGTGCTAAGATTATCACCATCACAGTATCCTCATCACCAAGAACCCCTGTTGTCCCAGGCATGCCAAGATAACTAGCATTAATTGAAAGTGGCCCTGGCGCGATATTGTCTGGAACATTGAGAATAGCCCATGCACTTCCGTTGATATCAGTAACAACTGTTGTTGAAATATTTAGAGTTGGGAATTCAACTGTAATTGTCGCATTCGGAATAACTGCTAATGTGTTATCTTGTAACATCACCTGTATGCTTACATTATCTCCACGCACTGTTCTGTAATCAGGGTCAAGATTCTCAGGTGTCAAAATTCTGATTACTGAATAACCTCGGCTATCAAATGTATTGTTACCGCTAGAACCAAGATAGTAATTTACAGTAGGTGTATAACTTGCCGATAGCAGGTGAGAACCGCGTGGGAAGTCTGAATCCAAAGTAATGACTGCAGTCCATGTTCCATTTGGTTGTGCTATTGCATTAGAAACTTGGAAGTTATTTGTGAACCCATCAATACTGAGTTGCACTTGTGGTAGAAGCCCAGCACCATCCCTAGCAATTATTCCCGAACCATTGTCAGATACTAGACTTCCTGTGACATCAAACGAACTACCCGAAAGCGGATTTGCACTTATGTTATCCACAACAAGTACGGTGATTGAGCGCACACTAATTGTACTGATTTGGTGGCTCGTTGGGTGCATTTCCCAAATACCTGTTGCATTGTAGTAAATTGTCACTGTTATCTGGCCCAGAGGCTGTGTGTTTGGAACTGAGTAAGTCCACAATGCAGTTGCATTGCTGTCTGTCATCGATTCTGGCATCCACGTATCATGGAATTGGGCCGCAACTGTAGTGTTGGTAATTAACCGGAAATTGTCTGATGTTTCTACTAATACTGCGCCGAAACTAATATTCTCTCCACGCGTAACAACCACAGGAATTAGAGGGTTTTGTTGTTCGAAATCAGTAACACCAATAATCAACATTCCAGAACTTGCTGAACCTGTCAGGTAGAATGGATTACTGCCGTCAAGAACTGAGACTACAAGAGTCTTGTTTCCATTGGTTATCCCATCATTATTTGGATCAGTTGGTACTGATAGATTGAATGAACCATTGTTAGCAGTGATATAACTTGCAACCAATGTTTCAGATGGGTCTCCTAAGAAGAACACCTCTATTCCAACAGGGCCGTTAAATGGCCGGGATACGTTATTCCCGTCATTGACCGTTCCTTCTAATTGGAAATTTGTTCCTGCTGTCACGTTCAGCGGCACTGAGGATATCACAACATCAGATGGTACCTGCACTGTGATATTCATGAAAGTTTCATTGCCCCACCATCGTGTTGAACCTGAAGTGAGTGGGTCGGATGTATCGTTAGCCATCCAAATCCTCACATCGTAGTAACCTGGGTCCATTGTCGGAGGGACAATATAGTTCAGAATTGTAACACCATCTGCACCAGATACTACTTGGCCAATTGATGTGTTTGTGCCACCCCAATCCCATGTGAAATTGACTGTTTCCCCGACAACTGGGGAACCATCACCAACATCCGTAACTGTGATGTTGAAAGGAATTGAATTTCCTGCTTCAACAATGACAGATGTAATGTTACTCTCTAGTACCAACTCCGATTCTAATCCAATCAGAGCCGGTGGTGAACTGTCCATGAAGTAGTATGAACCACGAGGGCCCGCATATGTGTCAAAATCAAGTACTGCTGTAAGATTATGAGCTGCTGATGCCAAGTCAGTCGGCAATGTCACTACAACTGAATAATTCCCATTAGTCTGATTTGAAATAGCATTTCCTAGTGGTATGAACATTGGTAGTGGAGGTTCTCCATTAGGTCCACTGGGGCCTGTACCAGGAAGGGCAATTGAAAATTGTACATCCGAGGTATTCCAGAGAATTGGAGTCCCTAGCACATCATCGGTAAGAGTTCCTGAAATAACTGTAGTACCACCTAAATGAGTCCAATCTTGAGCGAGATTGATTGACAAGGTTGCAGTTCCAGTAACAAGTAGGAGGCCACTAGCATTCGCAGGCTTGAACCATTCACTTCCTGTGTTACCACTCAGATATCCGTCGTAGGAAATATTCCACCAATAATCTCCAGCCGCAAGGGTAGCAGATGGTGTAAACTCACTAGTAATCCAGTCGCCAACAGGATCAACTGTAGTATTGACAAGAGTGCCATCAAATGTCATTAGATAAGTGCCATTGAAAGCCAGATTAGCGCCACCAGTATGGTCTGTTAAAGAGACAAATACTGATGCCATTTCTCCACGACCAATTGAGCCGAGATTGAAACTCATTGTGACTTCACTGCGTAAACCATACCCTGTGTATTCATCTTGGTCAGTAGCGCCGGGAATGCCTTGTCCAAATAATAATTGAACATCCAAATAACCAGGCCCAACTGGTATATCGCTTCCATTCATATTCCAACTGATGTTGTAAACACCATTCGAGACGGGCCAAGTTGTGACATTGCTGTAACTAGTATTACTACCATTACTTCGCAATAGGAGTGAAATGTATCCATCCATAGGTGCAGGGATTGCACCACGAGTAACGACAGTACCATTGACGTAGATATTTTCATTGATTACTAATAATGAATTATTGCTACCAGGCCCTTCTATTGTAGCAGTCATATTTGGCGCCGCTGATACATTCATTGTGAAGTTCAGTGTATTTGGACGTGCGTGATAAGTCGGAGACGGCCCTAGATGCAAATTGCCTTCATGCCATCCCGCGAAGGAAACTGTTGCTTGCCGCAAACCCTGTACTTCAAGGTCTGACAAATTTACATCAAAGGAAAAGAATCCATCTGTCCAAACTGGTGCTTGTAGAGTTACATTAGCACTCAAAACAGATGAAGGGTAGGTCAACTCAACTGTGAAATTGCCTATCAATGATGGGTCCAATTGAGGTGGTGCATCCCAAAGCATGTTACCTGTGATTGTAGTTGTGGTGCCAGCGCCAACTATTGGAGCACCAAGTGGTTCTGGACCTGTTAAAGTCAAATTTACATCGTCGGTAATGTTGAGCGTCACCGCGTATACCTGATACGAGTATGGCACATAACCTCCTTGTCTAGACTCAACTACCACTTTTGCGTAACCCGGGTCAGGCATCATCGCCGGAGTTCCATTTATGGAGAAGTTTCCATTTTGGTCGGTCAAAATAGCACGGATACGAGAATCTTCATTCAAAACTGAAGGGTTCATCGGGTTAGTATCATTCGCTGAAACTAGATATGCATTCACAAGTGCATCAGTAGCCCCTGTGCTGTTGTTGGTGAATTGTAATGTACCATTTATGAAAATCAATCCCGAAGAAAGGTCTCTTTCAAATGTTAGTGGATTCACACTTTCATTGATGAATTGGACATCTTCTGGTGGAGGACAAGGGTCGATTGGAATCCAACCCATATCCAAACCTGTGCCGCTCTGTTGGAGATGTACTTCAGACCAAGTATTCCAGTTTGAACCCATTACCATGTAACCTGTGCCATGCCAAACTCCACCGGTGTAACCCGTTACTGTACGGGCTGGTACTCCTGCTATCCTAGCCATGGTCGTGAAAATTGTCACATATTCAGAGCATGACCCTTCTCGAGAATCGTCAAGAATGAACCGTGTGAGGTCCTCGATATTCGGTGCACCTGAACCATCAAAATTCAACTTGAAGTCTGGGTCGGTGACATTGGTGTCTGCCTCTGAAAGATAATTTTTAATCGCCTGAACCCTATCCCATGCTGAAACCGCGCCAGCATCTGTTATGACGCCATTTGTGATGTTGCTGACACTTGATTCCATCATAGAGGAGTCTGTGAAATAGGCTGGCAAATCTGTTGCATAAGGAGATGGGAACTCTACGCCAGACTGCAGTTCAGCATCGGTGTAGAACACCTCTGGAGCACTGACCATCATACCGCCAACACCCATTACTGACACACGGATATCCCGTGTGTGATTTGTTTGGTTCAATTCTGCAGTTGAATCAAACCACGACATATATTCGATTGTATGTGCGGGCTGAGGTAAAGTACCACCCGGTTGAATCGGCTGAAGGAACTCTAAGAGCCACATTTCTGTTGAATTCCAAAAAGTATTGTTTGCAACCTGATAGGTATTGATATCACCAGCAGTCAACTGCTGCTCAGTAACTAATGATGTATTTATTCCATAAGCACCACCTGTATAGAAATCATAAGTTTTCACTCTCCAACGATGGGTTGAATCTGTATCTACACCTGAACCGGTGCTGGTGGTGTTATTGGCAAAGAAAACAATCTCATTCGGATTGATATCATCTGTTGGGTCCCAAGGATTTTGAGGACTCATGTGACAATCCTGCCAAAATTGCGGCGGGCACTCTTCATAATCGCTCATCCCGCCACCATCGGTATCTGGGTTTCGCCAATCAGTTCCAGTTTGATTCTCGATGTTATCAGGTATTCCATCACCGTCAGTATCTGCTGGATTCATGTCATCAGATGGATCGTTCTGTGGGTTCGTTCCATCCAAATATTCTTGTGAATCTATTACTCCACCATTATCAGTATCGACATCAAGGTAATCGGTAACATATGCATCAGTTGAACCATTGCCTGCACCCATACCAGGTACAAACATCAAGTCGCAACCGGTTGTGTTCTCAAAGTAATCATTCAGCAAATCCCCATCGGAATCTAATGTGTTATCACATGGCTCCATTGGGTCAGTTGAGTTGAGTATTTCATCCAAATCATTCTGACCATCTCCATCAGAATCATACACTGTAGAAATTGAGAACCAACCCCATATTGAAAGGGTCTCTTCCCAATCTGCTAATCCATCACCATCACTATCCTCGTAATCATCATCACAGTGAGAGTGGGTTGTTCCTAACGAACCAGAGCTTGAGCCCTCAAAGTGACACCAACTTCCGTTCTTAGAAATCACTTCCACGGTATTTGCTGGTGGAGGTGTAACAACTCCGAATAGAACATTGTTCACAACAGCACCATAACTGAAACTCGTCAATACTCCACTAGAATCGTTGTAGTATCCTGTTGCACCGTTTAGAGTGCGCCAATCAATTGGAGTTGAGTCAAAGCCAGAAGCATCTGTAAGATACAGGCGCTGAAGCGATGCACTGTAACCACCTGGCTGAGTGGTAGTGTCAAGAGTTGTGCTGTAATCAATCATTGACATACAGGGGTCTGTTGAGTGTGAGAGATTTGACTCATCACCATCGCCAACGCCTCCAAAGTCAGTATCGTAAACATTCCACATTGTACAGGTGAGGTTCTCAATCCAGTTGTCGATTCCGTCATTATCGAAATCCCCTGCATCTTCTCTTCGAGTCGGGTCGGTTTCATTTGCATCAACTCTACCATTTCCATTCTTGTCTTCATCACCATCATCGAATTGGTCGCCATCAGTATTATTGTTTCGTGGGTCGCTGTGTTGAGGTGGGTCTCCGTACGTCGAGACATTCGCCTCAATTCCATCATCAATCCCATCACTATCAGTATCCACTGCAGTAGGGTCGGTGAGAATGGTCAGTGCCTCCCAACCATCTTCTAATCCGTCATTATCTGTGTCGTTATCCCAAGGGTCGGTATCGGTATCTTGGTCTACCGAAGCCGTTTGGGCTAAACACCCGAATAGAGGGTTACATGGATTTACATTCTCAGTAGCCTGTTCGGTTTGTGGATTGCCCGACATGAAGTAAGGAGTTCCTGCGTTTGTGGTTGTCCATGAAGGATTGACATACTCCTGAATGTTGACTAAACCGTCGCCATCAGGGTCACCCATCATTCCGTCAATGCCTGTCGGATTAGTTGCATTCAGTCCGTTTGCAACTTCCCAACCATCTGGAAGACCATCCCCATCAGTATCCCAACCATCGGGGTCCTCATCAGAGAGGCCATCTCCATCGTCATCATCGGAACCACAAACTTGGTCACCATCGTTATCGGGATCTGCTTGGTCAACAAGTCCATCTTTGTCATTATCAATCCCATCATTACAAATATCACCCACTGGGTCTTCATCACAAAGAATTACTGAGGAACCATTGCCATCACTTCCAGCTGCTCCACAAGCGGGTTGATTGACTTGCATTGCATCTTCTTCATTCCAGTTACGAACCGGAACTGTTCCGTTCCACCAAACACCATTATCAAGCACATTTGGAGTGTTTGACGAGTCCCATCCAAGTGGAGTTAAGTATGAGTATTCTTGCAAATTGGACATAGAATCACCATCAGGGTCACCTGAAGCACCATTACTTCCAAGTGAAGAGCCGTCATTTGGGTCTAAACCATACTGCCACTCCCAACCATCAGGTAAACCATCATTGTCTGAATCCCAATCTTGACATTGTGTTTGCAGTAAGAATTCTGTCCCACAAGTTAGGCCATCGCCATCCTGGTCAGTAGATGCAGCCGCTTCCCAAGCAGCAAATTCCAATGCCGCTAATGAAGTTAATATCATCAGCGAAGCTAGAAATATAGCCTTCATTCTCATCTTGTTCTGGAGTCTTAAAATCGCGTTGAATTTTGATTGACTTTGCATAAGCATACTTGACACCTAAATACTAACCATATCTCTTGCCTCTTAATACAGTTGGAGCACAGTTCATACACACATTTTCACTGGTTTCAACGTATGATACAATGACTACTCAAATTACTTGACATCACAGAGTTAAAAATCAAGGTAGTAAATACCTCTAGAAAATCGCCTTCTTAACGTGGATAATAAGGTCATGAAAATAGTGATTTTATCCAGCCAATTAAACCCCCTGAACTAGACTTTGTTGAAGCCGATTTTGAAGCCGATGGTTGACGCAAAATCATATCTCCATCTCGTATTAAATCAGAGACATTAAATTCCAATCTAAAATTCATAAATAAAATTAAATTGTCCATATTTTTGAATAAAGTGCTTATTCTGGCACCAAATTTTTTCTTAAATCTGTTACCAACATCTGCATAATTTACAGGATATTTGATAGTAGTAAGAAATGGAATTGCCTCTTCAATTTCTAGTGGCAATTGATATATTGAAATCTTTAATTTGTCGAGGTCATTTTCACTGAGAGATTGCTTGAATTCTTCAAGGTGCATTCGCTTTCCTTTTCCAGCCCTTTTATCTGGACTTTTTCTCTGTTGAACATCAGCACCTTTCTGAGTGTTGGCTTTGGACTGTGCCTTACTAGGCTGAGGCTTCGATGTTGACGGCGAGGAACCGGCCGAATCGCGCAAGTGGACATCAACTGGTTGTCCGTTAACTAACTCTACTCTCAACTCACTGCTCATCACTTGAGTTAATTGATCGTGGAAGGATAGGTTTGTTTGAACATTCATAGCCCCCATCAATGCTTTTCTATTTGTCAAATTTTGACCTAACTTTTCATTCACAAGTCCAGTAATTTCAGATGCCAAAAGTCCGCAGTTAACCGAACCATCTGCCAATCTTTCTCTTACCACTTCACGAAATGCTTTTCGGGCCTGTCTAACAGTTAGGGAACCTGAGGTTTTCTTTGCTTGAGATGGCTGTTTTGT
>JAERSV010000085.1 GCA_016845345.1 Methanobacteriota archaeon | reverse complement strand
AGTGTTGGAGAACATTTGGATGCAACGGGATGCATACCTAATGCTAGACTCCTCACTATTGAAGCGCGTCGAGACGCTCTAGTCCTAAACTGCTGTCACGGGAATAAAGTGAATGCAGCACTGGCACATTTTTTGCAAGCGATGGCATCTACTATCGATGGGAAAAGTGGACGAGCCATCATTGACCCTTACCGGATTTCACTACAGGTTCCAGCATTAACTGCAGATTCAATGGTAACTTGGCTCACAGAGACTCCACCTGAGGCTTTACGAGATATTATGCGGATGACAATTCCTAATGGAAGGAAACTACGTGCGCGCCTTGTCCAAGTGTGCAAAACTTTTGGCATCTTACAACGAGGTATTGACCCACGTCGTGTTAATCTCCAAGGCATCATTAATCGTTATCGCGGCACGGTTATTCTCGATGAGGCTTTGGATAAACTATTCCATGACCAAATGGATATTGATGGCACGGTGGCTTTGCTAGAGGCTATTCAAGCAGGTGCAGTCCGAATAGAACAAACCGCTTCTGGAGCACTTGGCATATCACCCCGAAGTGAGAAAGATTTGCTATTACCAAATTGGTCTGATGCTGAGGTCCGGGTGCGCTTAGAAGAGCGTCTTGTGAATGAAAGAGCCGTTCTAATCTGTTTGGCTTGTGGCTCTAGAATGCGAATGCGCGTAGCCATGTATGGGGCAAAGCACACACACTGTGAATGTGGTGGGACGATGCTTGCGGCAACCCGTGAAGGACTAGAAGAAATGCTTGCAGGATGGGTTGCTTCGGAAGACCAAACTGTACAGGCGAGGATGGAGAAAAATGCCCACATTGTTCGTCAAAGAGGGATGGAAGCCCTAATCTGCTTGATGGCTAGAGGAGTCGGTGAAGAAACCGCTAGCCGAATTCTCAATCGAGTTCCGAAGGGAGAACGAGAATTAATGCTGAAAATAATTCATGATGCTGAACTTAATTATGCTAGAACAAGAAGATTTTGGGCCTGATTCAAATCTTGACTGTTGCCGTTATTGCTTTGAACAGTGGCATACTCGGTGCCTTTAATGTTAGTTGGGTTAACTGGACGTAATGCATCTGGAAAAACCACTGTTATTGAGTGGTTCAAGGCACGTGGCTTTGGTGTGAATTCATGTTCTGACTCCATTCGCCACTGGCTACGCTCTAATGGCCGTGAAATAAATCGTGACAATCTCATTGATGGGGGAAGAAAACTCCGAGCAATGGGTGGCCCTGGAATTTTAGCAGAAATGTTGCTTGACCGTATTGGTGAGGGTGGAAATCATGCGATTGACAGTATTAGGACTCCTGCTGAAGTTGAGGCTCTACGAAAGCGTGACGATTTCATCATGATTGAAATCCGTACATCAAGAGAAGTGCGATGGGACCGTTTAGTTTCCCGTGGTCGTACTGGAGATGCTGAAAATTATGAGCAATTTGTTGAGCAAGAAGAATCTGAATTAGTTGCTCACGATGAAAGTGGCCAAGCATTAATCGCCACTGCCGCAATGGCAGATGTTGTAATTCAAAACGATGGGGATGTAGATGAGTTGCACAGTCAATTGCAAGCGTTGATTGATTCATTTGATGAATGATTCACCTTATTTTAAATCTCCACGAGGGTCTTTTGGTCCATCTGTTCGTTGCACCATTACTCCATGATTTTCAAGATACTCCACACCGTTTGCACCTCCAAAACCACCATCGACGACGATTACTCTTGATACACCCGAATGATGAATCAATTTAGCGCACATCATACAAGGTTCACCGGTAACAATTAGCCAAGCATTTTTTGTTGGAACTCCATTTGCTGCTGCATTGCAAATCACATTCATTTCTGCGTGATGACATCCCACTTCTACCCTTGTTCCTGAAACGACTTTTTCGGTATCTCGTAAACAAACATCTCCACCGCACAAATCGCCTCCGCCTCGCGGGCCTCCATTATATCCATCCATCAAGATGACATTGCGGTCTGGGTCGACGAGGAGTGAGCCAAATTTTGCCCTAGGGCAATTACTGGCCTTTGCTAATGTCAAGCACTGCTCAATGCGAATTTTCAGATGTTTCTCCTTCATATCAACCACCGACAATGCCTGTCGTAACGAGACAACCTAATGATGATACCGTCATGTCCAATGCACCCCTTCATCTGAAGGACGTAGGGTTGTCATCGCGTCTACTGTATCTAATCCAAGTGCTGTTAGTATATTCCCTACCAAATAAATCGAACCAATTCCGAGGATTGGTTGACTGGCATCTTGTTTTGACAATTCCAATGCTCTTTGCAGTGCATCTGCTGGATTTTTTATTTTCTCAATTACTGCTAGAACCCCTTGTGCCTCTAATTCAGCGGCTAACTCTGTTGTTGAAATCGCCTGCCTCCTTCCTTTTTTTGGCTCAGTGACCACAACATGGCCAACCTCACCCGCAACGAGTAGTTCCACAAGCGGATTGAGAAATCCAACAACATCTGTCTGCGCTGTGCAACCTAACAGCACGACTCCAGGCGTGGGGGCTTCATCTTGCTCCATCTGAACGCATAATTGATTGCAAATTTTTTGCATTCCACTTGGATTGTGGGCCGCATCTATTAGAATTGGAACTCCCTCGTGTTCAAGCCATTGAACACGACCCGGCCAAACCGTATGCAATAGGGCGCTAGTCATCATATTAGCAGCTTCAAATAAATCGAGCAAAGTCAAGGTAGCATGAGCGAGAATTGATGCTTCTTTCTGATAGGGTGACCAGCCACTTGGAGAAGCAATTTCTGAAATTGGGCGATGACTCTTGCCAGTATCATCAAAACGAACTAATAGGGCTCTATCTGGTCTCCACCAGAAACCTAGTTTGTGATTTGCAACAGCATCTTCTATTGCTTTTCGTGCCCCGGCATCATAAGTCCATTTGGCAAGAAAAATCTCACCAGGCCGAGCAATTGCAGCCTTTTCAGCAGCAATTTCACCCAGGGTTTCGCCTAAAACATCGGTGTGTTCAAGTGCCAACTCTGTGAGAACGCAACAATCTGCGTGAACTAATCTCGTCGAATCAAGTCTGCCACCAAGTCCAGTCTCAATTACTGCTCGGTCAATTCCAGCATCTTCAAATGCCAGCATTGCAACAAGAAAAGTAGCCTCATAATAAGTTGGCATTGTAACGGGTTCAACTAACGCCCCTTCTCTTATTCTCTCAAGGCACTGGTCGAATATTTTTGTAGAGATGGGCACTCCATCTATTCTTACTCTCTCCTCAACAAAACAGAGATGGGGTGAGGTAAACAGGCCGCAACTCATACCCGCCAGCGACAAGCAATTTGACAGAATTGAGCAAACAGTTCCTTTGCCATTACTACCTGCAACATGGATTGATGGAAATTTTAGGTGTGGCATTCCAAGACGGGACAATAAAATTGCAGTTGTTTCAAGATTTTGGCGCATTCCAAGCACTTTCAAGCCCGTGAACCACTTTCGAACTTCACTCACAGATACCCGCCCACACTGTCTCTTGTGACCCTCGCTTTCAAATGGGTTTTCACTCTCGCCGTAGACATGACCGGTGAGAGTCGCTTCGCGAACATCCTTTCTTTGATGGCTGACCAATGGCGATCAATGACTACGATGGGGGTAATGTTTGTTGGCACAATATTGCTTGCTATCTACATTCAGCCGTTTTGGGATCGACCAGAAGCAAGAGCATTTGGTGAGTCCGGAACCACAAAAGTTGGCTTAATTGGCTTGGAATTTATCTTGATTCTAGTTTTCACTGCATTTATCATCTGGTTAGCCAAAAGAGGGCTTCAATCCATTATCAAGTGGGGAGTTCTTTTTGTCCTATGGATTTCTCTTTCTTATGCGATGATTCCTCTGGCATCATTTGCAATGGATGATGCTCAACCAGCCGTTGAATACCGGGATGAAATGGACCTAAATGGTGAAATTCTCTTCGTTGATTACGAGCCTTCTTCTTTCTTTGTAACCAACGGAACACATCTACTCAAAATGAGAGAACCAAGTGGCTTGGAAAGTGGTCACTCAGCAGTCGTGGATTGGGAGTTCTCACTCTATCATGATGGTGGTTATTCAGCCCTTGGAATTGGGATAGTTGACAACCTTGATTCCTATGTTATGTGTGATGGGAATAGATGGCAATCTTTTGACAAATCTGATGGAACCCCCCGCAAAAATCATACTGGAGTCACGTGTGTTGCTGGCTTTTCTGCAGAAGAAAACGACTGGACAATCTACAACAATTTGATGGTAAGAGTTGACCCATTCCACAACCCGAATGCTACTTATCCCACTTGGACCTATATGCTCCCAGAGCAATTTAATTCTGCGGAATTTATGCAAGGTAGTATGCTTGATGAAAACACTCTACTAGTAGTATCTCTTGGCTGGGCAGGTATTATTGAAATCCCAGATAGTCAACATAACGGCGGCCCTAATTTGGTAAATGCAACTATTCTCTGGCAAGTTACACCTAATTCTGGAGACGCATTCACTGCTTCCACCTTTGGGCACTCTCCATGGAGTGGGTATAATTGGTGGAATGAAAATTCAACTGACAGTTTGTTGATGTTAGGAACTGAGCAAGGCAAAGTCTACGGTTTTGTTTGGGATGGTGCGGAAATGACTGTTGAGGAACATATAAAATTCAACGAGCGTGATGCATTTGATTCTGAAATTCAAGGCATTATGCTTGCAGATGACCAACATGATGGCAGAGTTGATGTTTGGATTGCATCCGGAGGAGAAACACGTATGTTTTCAGGTTGGGTAATGGTTGAGAGTTTAACCATGGATGGACCGGTTTCACAGGGTCCTATAGACATGATACTCCACACGATTGATGCCCCCGCATGGGATGAAATCGGTATTGAAGATGGTGTCCTTACAACTTATACTGTAAACACTACCCAAAGTGCTGTCATTGCAACACCAGTCAATGAACCAGCAATAATTCTCGAAGATTCTGCTGGCTACTGGCTGCCAATTTACTGGTCACAAATAGTCGCCTTAATTGCTTCAACTATTCTGATGATTGCACTTACAATCAGACCTGAATGGTATGTGGTGAACACCACAGGGATTCTAACAGGTGCAGGCGTTATTACCATCATTGGGGTAAGTTTTGTCCCAACTCTAATTCTAATTTTCATGGTTGTTGCCGCAGTTTATGATTGGTATGCTGTTTACAAATCAAAGCACATGCTTGATCTAGCAGACACGATGATAGGGCTCAAACTGCCAATTTTGTTAGTTGCACCCCAAGATAAGGGATACTCCTTCCTTGACGAGGGCGAGGATACCATCAGCAGGATTGACGAAACACCAGCATCTGCAAAGAAAGAAAGTGCACACAAGAGTGGCACAAAAGCCTCGGCCCCTCCCCCACCACGGCCACCCCCGAAGAAAAATACCGGTGACGCATTATTCATGGGTCTAGGGGATGTCATATTCCCAGGCATGTTAGTCATATCCGCCCTAACCTTCCTACCATCTGGTGGTACTATTATGGGATTGAGTGACCCGATGTTCGTTGCAATTGGCTCTCTCATTGGGGGCCTTCTTGGTTATCTAACTCTCATGGGCTATGTGGCTATGGGCCGTCCTCAAGCAGGGTTACCTTTACTCAATGGGGGAAGTATTCTAGGTTACTTAATCACTGGATTTATCGCCTTAGGATTTGACTCAGTTTCCTTTGGTATTACATTATTCTAGATGATGAGTGGGTTCAAGAGGATGAAAGGCATCAGCGAGGTGAAGGGAAATGTTAGACATCAAGATGTTTCGTGACCACGCTGATATTGTTCGTGCTGACCACGACAAGAGAGGCATTTCTCACGACAATATCGATGAAGTAATACGCCTTGATAACGAGTGGAAGAAGGCTCGTTACGATGCTGACCAACTGCGTCGTCAACGCAATCAGGCCGCAAAAGGAATTGCAGAAGCAAAAAAAGCTGGCAACAATGAGCAGGCTGAGAAGATTTTAGCAGAAGTCGCAACCTTGGGTGCACAGATAGATGAGTTGGGTCTTGAGTCGGATAATCTCGTCAAAACTCGAGATAGTCTGAGAATGAAGATTCCAAATATTCTCCACGAAAGTGTTCCGATAGGAGAAGACGAGGGTGGAAACACACAACACAGTAAACATGGTACGAAACAAGATTTTTCGTTTAGTCCAAAAACCCACAACGAACTTGTTGACATGAACAATTGGGTTGACCTACCCCGCGCTGCAAAAATTGCTGGTAGTCGCTTTTATTTCCTGAAAGGAGACCTTGCACGATTGGAATTAGCATTACAACAATACGCAATCGATTTCCTAACATCTAGAGAATACACACTTGTACAACCTCCCGTGATGATGAACCGTAAAGCGTACGAAGGCGTTACTGATTTAGGTGACTTTGAAACAGTAATGTATAATGTTCAACCAGAAGGATTCTACACAATTGCAACCAGCGAACACCCACTAACTGCAATGTTCATGGATGAAGTAATTGAACCATCAATGTTACCTCTGAGAATGGTCGGTGTATCCCCCTGTTTTAGACGAGAAGTTGGCGCGCATGGCCAATCAGATAAGGGAATATGGAGAGTTCACCAATTTACCAAAATTGAACAAATAATCATTAGCAAGCCAGACGATTCATGGGAATTACACGAAGAGTTACTCACTAACTGTATCGAACTTTGGAATTCCTTAGAACTACATTACGAGATTGTCAATATTTGTACAGGAGATATGGGGACTGTTGCAGCTAAAAAATACGACTTAGAGGCTTGGCTCCCTGGTGTTGAAACCTACAAAGAAGTGGTATCATGTTCGAATTGCACCGATTACCAAGCCAATCGACTACGGATGCGATATCGTACAGCAGATGGAAATGAGGCTGTCCACACTTTGAACTCAACGGCGGTTGCTACAAGCAGAGCTTTGGTAGCAATAATTGAACAAAATCAGATGGAAGATGGATTGGTCCAGATTCCAGCGGCTCTACAACCGTATATACACGGTCAAAAAATACTCCAATCTTGCAATTGGTAAATTGATTTTCCAATTGATTAATCAGACTCTTCAATTGCGATAAGGATGGCTCCTTGATTAACTTGGTCTCCCACATCATAGTGGATTGCTGACACAATACCATCAACTGGAGAGCAAATACGGTTTTCCATTTTCATCGCTTCTAAAATCAGCAATGTCTGTCCTTTGTCTACGGGTTCACCTACAGAAGCCATGACGTTGAGAATTTTTCCAGGCATTGGAGACGTTAACCCACCCATGCTATCGAAGGTGCTCACTGCGCCTCGTTCTACAACTTCCACTCTTGAGATGTGGCCATTATGATGAATCCACCAGGTATCCTCAACCTTGACAAGCACCATCCGTTCCTCTCCTTCACCGCGTTCCAGCACCGCTTCGTCACTAATTTTGTCGAGTGAAATTCGCCAATCTTGAAGGTCTAGCGGTTCTCCATCATTTTCAATCTTGATTGCAGAGTAACCATCTTTGGTATCAATAACACCAACAGCCCACTTACTGTCATCTGTTTGATTGATGAATTCTTTCATTTTGTGCACCTCATGGATATCTCCTAGCCAATGTGGAAAATGGATTATATGGATCTGGTGAATCTTCGAGTTCACCGCTTAGTACTCCCAAATGGAGGCCGGCTTTCTCAGCACTTGCTGCGGCAATTACAGCCGCTGCTGGGTCACCTAATGACTTCCATCCATCAGACCAAATTGACTCAATGAAATCCGTTGTTGTGTCCCCACTAGCAAATTTTGGATGTATTATTACACTTCTTAAAAATTCAATATTTGTGGTGACACCTAAAATTATGAAATCCTCTAATGCCCGAGACATTCTCTCAATTGCACGCTGTCTATCAGGCGCATGAACAATGAGTTTCGCAAGCATTGGGTCAAAGTCAATTCTCGCTTCATCACCTTGCCTCACACCAGTATCAAGACGAATTCCCGGTCCTTCTGGTGCCCTGAAAATTGCTAACGGCCCGGTGGCTGGAAGGAATCCATTGGCCGCATCCTCGGAATAAATTCTGGCCTCAATTGCCCAGCCACGAGGAAATACTTCTTCTTGGGAAATTGCTAATGGATGACCCGCGGCAATTCGTAATTGCTCCTGAACCAAATCAACCCCCGTCACTAGTTCAGTCACCGGGTGCTCTACTTGTAGGCGAGTATTCATCTCCAAAAAGAAAAACTCATCTCCTGAAAGTAAGAATTCAACAGTGCCAGCACCTACATAATGAACAGCTTTGGCAGCATTTATCGCTGCCTCGCCCATTTGTTCTCGCATCTCAACAGAAATTGCCACACTCGGTGCTTCTTCGATAACCTTCTGGTGTCTTCTTTGGATACTACATTCACGCTCAAGTAAGTGAATTGCCCCTCCATGAGTATCACAGAGAATTTGGATTTCAATATGGCGCGGTGAAACTATGCGCCTCTCTAGATAAACAGTATCATCTCCAAATGCAGAAAGTGCTTCACGCTTAGCTGAGAGATAAGCCGCCTCCAATTCTCCGGATGTTTCAACCGCTCTCATTCCTTTTCCGCCACCACCTGCTGAGGCTTTCAATAAAATTGGGAAACCCACGTCGCTGGATAATCTGCGTAATTCATCTACAGTATCGTTCAGAGAATCTTGAGATGTTAGTTCAGCACCAGGCACAAGTGGGACACCTGCATCAAGCATCAATCTACGAGCTTTCACTTTATCACCCATAGAATCAATTGCATTTGAGGGTGGACCAATCCAAATTATGCCACTTGCTCCTACCAACTCTGCAAAATCTGCTCGCTCTGAAAGAAAGCCATAACCGGGATGAAGTGCATCCGCTCTACTGATTCGACAAGCATTGATTATCGAATTTGCTGAAAGGTATGTTGATGCTAAATCCTCACCTTCTAAGTGAACTGATTCATCTGCTAATTCAACATGCATTGCATTTGCATCGGCATCATTGTAAACTGCTACAGTGGCTAATCCCATTTCTTTGCATCCACGAATAATTCTGCAAGCAATTTCGCCACGGTTAGCGATTAAGACCTTGCTGAATTTGAACGGCGCGTCAGCAATCCATGATGGGAAATCCATTGTTGCTCAATCCTCACTTTTCCACGCTGGAGGTCGCCGTTCAATGAATGATGAAAGCCCTTCTTGACCTTCTGAAGAACCCCGCATCTCTGAGGTTTTATCTAGTGTCCATTGACGAAGTTCCTCATCTGTACCATCCCAACGGTCAAATTGTAAAACCAAACGTTTTGCTTCCCCAACAGCAGAAGGACCCGTGGTTAACACTTCTGAAATTACTCCTTGGATAGTTTCAGTAAATTGTTCAGGAGACTCCACTTTCTCATCAATCATTCCAATTCGTAAAGCCTCATCAACTCCAATGCGCTTTGCCAACATTGCCAGTCGTCTAGTTTGAGCACTGCCTAGTCGACGGTATACATAGGGACCAATGACGGCTGGTAAAATTCCTAACTTTCCTTCAGATAGTGCAATTTTTGTTTTTCTCTCTCCAATCACGTGATCAAGACAAGCAATTAGGCCAGCACCCCCACCTAAAGCAACTCCCTGTACTGCACCGATAGTGAAACATGGGTGTGACCAAAGTGTGTTGAATAATCTGTCAAGTCGTTCGGCATCATTGCGATTTTGTTCAGATGTTTGAGCACCTGAGGCCTGCATCCAACCAATATCTGCCCCGGCACAGAAATGCTTCCCACTGCCGGTTAAGACAATCACTCTAAGATAAGACTCACCTTGACTGTCCTTCAATTGACCTCGTTCGCTCACTGAGCGTTCTTTACACCAATCAAGTAAATCACATAATTCTCCAATCAATTCTGGATTTAAGGCGTTGAAAACATCTTCACGTTGTAGTGTCAGATACCCAACAGAACCCTCAATATTGAGAGTGCACAAGCCGCTTTCCGGCATTAATTCTCCAATTGAAAAATCATTCATTGCAATTGCTCCTTCACATTCTGAAAATGCCATATTCTGAATCGGGGAATGGCCCATTCAATGCAGCAGAAATACTCAGCCCCAATACATCTCTAGTATCCCTTGGGTCAATAATTCCATCATCCCACAAGCGGGCAGTGGCATAGTATGGAGAACCCTCGGCTTCATATCTCTCAAGAATTGGTTTTTGGAACTCATCCAACTCTTCACCTTCCATTGGTCCCCGACCCTCACGCGCACGCTGGTCCTGCTTCACAGTAGTCAGCACACTTGATGCCTGTGGGCCGCCCATCACCGATATCCTAGAATTAGGCCACATGAAAAGGAATCGAGGATCATATCCTCTGCCACACATAGCATAATTCCCGGCTCCATGAGAACCACCAATAATTACTGTGAACTTAGGCACTGGTGCACAAGCAACTGCAGTTACCATTTTTGCTCCATCTTTAGCAATCCCACCAGCCTCATATTCACTTCCAACCATGAATCCAGTTATATTCTGCAAAAATACAATCGGAGTACCTCTCTGCCCACATAATTCAATGAAATGGGTGGCTTTGAGTGCTGATTCTGAGAATAAAATTCCGTTGTTAGCAACTATCCCCACAGGATAACCATGGATGCGCGCAAACCCACAAACAATGGTGGTACCATAGCGAGACTTGAACTCGTGAAAACGTGAACCGTCGGTGATTCTTGCAATGACTTCCCTAACATCATATGGCATCCTATTATCTTCTGGAATTATCCCTAACAATTCTTCTGGGTCATGATGTGGCGGCTCAGGAGTGGCTACATCTAACGCAACTTTGTAAGGTGCTGGAAGATTCTCAACGATGTTACGAATTATTCTAAGGCCATCTGGCTCATCTTCAGCAAAATGATCAGCAACTCCAGATTCTACCGTATGGACTTCAGCGCCACCTAATGCTTCGGCAGTTACCTCCTCGCCTGTTGCTGCCTTTACAAGTGGCGGTCCAGCAAGGAAGATTGTTCCATTGTCTTTGACGATGATTGATTCATCGCTCATTGCAGGCACGTAGGCACCGCCGGCCGTACATGAACCAAGGACTGCAGAAATCTGAGGTATTCCTTTGCCACTCATTATTGCTTGATTGCGAAATATTCTGCCAAAGTGTTCTCTATCTGGGAATACTTCATCCTGTAATGGCAAATATGCGCCTCCTGAATCTACTAGATAGATGCAAGGTAAACCGTTTTCTTCGGCAATACTTTGGGCACGGATGTGTTTCTTTACCGTCATTGGATAGTACGAACCGCCTTTCACTGTTGCATCATTGGCCACAAACATACATTCGCGGCCGTGAACCATTCCGATTCCAGTAATGATGCCAGCACTGTGAGCGTTACCATCATAAAGGCCGTTTGCGGCTAATTTACTCAATTCAAGAAAGGCAGTGCCTGGGTCACAAATGGCTTCAATCCGCTCTCTTGGTAACATTTTACCTCGGCTTCTGTGGCGCTCAACATATTTTCCACCTCCACCCTCCATAACTGCATTCATGCGTCCCTCCATCGCCGCCACAATAGCCCGATTATGTTCTAAATTTGTGGCATATTGTTCATCGCTAGTTCGCACCGAGGAAGGTAGTCTATCCATGTCGACCCATAGGGTCGAAATCGAACAGGTGTTTGAACGGTGCGGCTTCAAACACCCAACATAAGCCGTCCTAGGTCCCTAAGTCCCGGAGCGAGGCCTACGGTCAAAAGCCCAAGAACAACCAATAATCGAAGATGAGATTGGCGTTTTTCCCATCGCCATTCAGCAAAGAACAATATTACCACCAACGCCAAGAACATTTTCACTACAAAGAACCCCCAGCCACCACCAGAACCGCCTTCATCTCCACCAGCCAAACGCATTACCAAAGTTGACAGAACATGCTTTTCAGAATATCCAAAATAGTCAACACCTAACCATGATGCGAGTCCATCTACAAGTTGACCATATACTGCCAACAATACGATTGGTGTTGCAAACGCAGCCCTTTTTACCAGTTTTTCATTTTCTTCAAATTCTTTACCCTCGAGACTTTCCCACTCTTGGATGGTCATTCCCTCATCAAGCATCCCGGGTATTTTTCCTTCACTTGTTAATTCCTTAAATGAATCCAATCCATGCCGCCGTAAGAGCATTACAATGATTAATGGAATTCCAAGAATTGCAAATGCTGGCCAAATCACTAATTCTCCTTCTACTAACTGATTTTGGGCAAATCCCATCAAACTAACCGCGTTTAAGATGCAAGCACCAATTCCAGCATAGAGTATAGAGCGCTCTAATTGATTCCAATCATTTAACCAGTTATACCAACTGAATTCTTCAACTTCAAAAAAGAACCAAAAGAATCCGGGAATCAGAATTAATACAGCGATATTTCCCTCGACTGAAAAGTCATAAAATAGAACCAATTGACAAATTACCACTGCCATCAATGGTAAGAAAGTTAGGAATTTTCTCTTATAACCACTGGATTCCATTTCCTTTAGAATCGGAACAAAAATTCCGATGAGTAAAATCCAGCCAGCAGTTTGAAAGTGGATAATTGGTGAAACAAACCAAGAATCAATATTATCTGCGAAAAGTCCCGCGTCCTCGTGTACCTCAACTAATACCGCCCAAAATACCCAAGGTAATAATGAGAAGAGCATTCTATCTTCGCTTGAAATTCCCCACTTTCGTAATACCGCAGATAGACTGATGATGAAGGCGATTAGAAGAATACCATAAGCAACTGTATCAACAATGTTGTAACTTGAATCACCATCACCTTCGCCAACAATCGGCTGTACGATGTTTAAGTCAATAATATCCCATAAACTCCAAACATCTGCAAAAACACCCAGCAGATAGGCGATTCCAGGTAAGGCCATCCCCAAACCGATTATCGTGAATGCCACTAACTCATGATTGGCAAATTTAGAATCTGCTAATGAACGAGGAAATCTAACTTTTTGAGTCGTCGCTTTCTTCTTTGAATTGCTTTTGACATCATCGGTAAAATCAGAATCTCTAGAAGATTCCGAACTATCATTATCAACGCTCATTGGTCCGCCGAGCAGGCTCTACCAAAAGAGGTTCACTCTTCTTCGTCATGATCGTGGTCACAGTTTTCATCGTGGACGTGCTCTTCTTCCTCTTCTTCTGCCGCCTCTCTGAATTGGTGTACATCTCTAAAGACGATTGTCTTAGCACCAACAGTGTCACGTAGTGAACGGATGAGTTGGAATTTTGCCATTCCCCATGATTGATCATATCCAAGGAACTCAGGAATTGTGATAGATACATCATCTCCGTCAAATTCTACTTCAAAGTCATCAGACCCTGTTGACATCTTTAGAAGAGTCATCACCATCTCATCCTTCTCTTCAACAACCTTTGTAATTCGGTAATTATAACGCAGTGATTTACCTGCTAATTCGTGATTGAAATCAATCCGTGCACGACCTGCACGGAACATGACTAAGGTACCTTTTCGACCACCGATTTCAACTGGGCCACCAACTTGTAAATTGTCAGGGTCTCTAACTTGGCGAGCCAATTGCTGTGGGCCTAACATTTCAACCGCACCTGGGTCGCGCTCACCATAGGCTTTGTCGGCTGGAATCTCAATATCGTAATCAGTTTCAACCTCAGCTTCTTCAAGGCTTTCTTCAAATCCTGGAATCAATGCTCCAGCACCGATAGTGATGCAAAGAGGCTCATAATTTCGTGACTCTTCATGAACATCATTTGACTTTGCAGTCTCCTCACGAGTAGTCTCGATTAGTTTTCCTGAATCAACCTCATACAGGTCGTAATCTATGTACACAATCGAACCTTCTTCCATGAAAACCACTTCAACCCCTAATGGGGCGAGCCGCCGACCGACTCCCCCTTTATGAGTGAAACGGTGAAATTATACAATATCAGATGGGCGGAATCGGCTTACTGGGACGCTGAATTGAGGTGATAGCGATTCCTATAGTTGAGAGAACGATGATTAGCCAACCAGCCCATACAAGATGACTGCCAGAGAGATGGTAAACTGTGAGGCGTACCCTATCAAGCCCAACATCGTCACTATCAGAATCCATAATTCCTGAAGCATTACCTAATGCTTGTGTTTGTGACCAATCAAAGATAAACACAGTATCACCAGAAATCGAGGTGTACCTATCCACCTCACTTCGAGGGAAACTGTTAGAACTATCAAACCTCAACATACCTGGATTAACAGTGCCCAAGAAATTACTATGCTCATCGTAGATGTCAATCTTAGCGCCGAGGAAACCGTCCCCCACCGAGAAGCGCTCTTCAAATTCTGCATCATCAGGTGAAAGTACAATCCAATCATCAAAAGTTAGCAGATATCCTTCATGAGAAACCTGTTGCCCTTGTACTAAGACAACTTGATGGGAAGGATTAGTTCTGTCAATTAGTGTAGTTGTGAATACGTGGCCAACCAGCAACAATAGAATTCCGACGTGTGCTGTATGCGCAAGCGCACTACGCATTTTTGCAGGTGAATATCCCTTTGCAGTTCGTTGATAGAGATCAATCGCTAGACGTATTACTGAAGGAATTGCTACGATTAAGATAGGCAATAGTAGCCATGCAACTTCTCCGCGGTTTATTGTGTCACTAAACTGAGAATTGCTGTCTCCTATGATAGGGATGTCAAGGAAAACACCAACAACAATTCCTATTGTGATAAAACCTAAGAGAAGAAAAGGAACCATTTTTTCAGGAACCGTATCCTTCCACGAATATGTTGCTAACGCAGCAGCCATTAACAGAATAAGTGGGGCACCGAACATCTCATGCATTGCTAGAGATGTACCATCAACACTTGCAACCATTAACATCCAAGTTAGTGTCAAAAATGTCCCTCCAATTACAATAGGTGCAAATAGAGATAGCCGAATTTGGTTTTTTCGAATTAAAAGTTCAGATATGCGTTCCTTCAAAGTCTGTTCTTCTCCATCTTCATCATCTATAATCAGTAACGGCCAAATGAAAATTAACAATCCTGCACCAGCAGCATACACATCGATGAGATAAGCATAAACTGAAGTTAAGATAACGACGATCCCACCAACTGTCCAAATCATTTCTGATTCTTTTTCTGCACTTGCTTTCAAGAGCATCAACAAAATGAGAAGGGTTGCAATCAATGGTTCATCTATGATTAACGATAACAAAATTACAGCAACCATTGAGACCGCTTTCTCTCGCTCAGCAAACAATTTCGCACCAGCTGGTTCTGGTGGTAGCATAATTGCCACTAGTGGAGATGCTGCTGCGATGAGCAAAATGAATGTAGGAAGTCGTTCAATTAAACTCAATTCTGCCCCAAACATATCAACAGTAATCAGCCAAGATAAAGGTATTAGCAATATCATCCATAATGAAAATTTGGAAGCAAATTGCAGATTTTCAGAACCACCAATTCTAGCCTGCCGACTAACCATAACAGCCACAGTAATTGCCAAAATTGCTACCAGTGAAATGAGGTAAGTAATGACCTCTGTCCCACTAACTCCTGTGTTTTGTAAATCAATAATTCGCGTGATTGCAGAATCACTCTGAGACCCAACATCCTCTGAGACAAAAGCATGTACTGAAGCCCAAACACCATTGGCTCTAGTGACCATAGTAGCGTGGATAGAGAACCATCCGGGAAGGATTGCTAATGGAAGGACAAAACCACTATTTTTTCCACCGGGTGTCACACGCAAATGAAGTAAAAGAAGCAAGCCAAGCCAGGGCAAAAGTGAGGCTGTTTCAACTGGGTCCCACGCCCAATACCCCCCCCAATCAAGCACTGTGTAGGCCCAAAGGCCTCCGAGGCCCACACCAATCGTGCCTACTGCTAACGCTACTCTTGCCGGAGATAGCACCATCTCACGAAGCCGGGATTCATCAACTTCTTCCTTGCTAAGAACTGTGGCTAGCGTCTTCAGCATCACAACAATACAAAGTGAGTAAAACAGGAAAACTAAAGGTGGATGGAAGACCATCAAATCAGTTTGCAAAAGGGGATTTAATTCACCCCTCCAACTACTTTGAGCTAGCCTGAAAGGCCGCATCATCAAAGCAATGGAGAAGAGTGTTAGAACTGCGCCGTTGACTAATTTACGAAACAGAACTGAACTCTCGGCCCTCCCCGTACCTTGGAAGGCAAGCCCACAGATTCCCAACAAGCCAGCCCAAAGAAGAGTTGGCCCTTCTCTACTTGCCCAAACTGCACTGATGCGATAGGCGAGTGGCATCTCGCTTCCACCGTAAAGGCGAACTAAATCATAATTTGTTGAATCATCAATAAACAGCCAACTAAGAGCAATAAATGGTAGAATTTGGACCATTGTGATGAGCCGAGGGAACCACAAAGATTGCTCCACAGAGAGATTCTGCCACGGAATGAAGATACCAGCTATTGAGACGGCGATTGCTAACCAAAGAAGCCACTGCACGAATTAAGCGAGTGGCCGTCAATTGATTGCAATTTCGGTCAAAAGGACTGGTTGGTTGAAATGATTACCAGCCATAGTATTTAGCGCGGCTATATCCAAATGCCAACATGGCTGGAACTATTTTTTTGAAGTATAGACTTGGTCTTCTAACAAGTAAGCGTACGCCAACCATCGCCTTCCCTGAAATTCCCATAGAAGACATTTCTTCAGGGAAACATTTGCCCATCACCGACATATCGGAATCGCTGAGTGAATACAGGGCTGTTTTCCCTCTCAATATTTTTTCATATGGTGGGAATTCTGATTTCCATTTAGTTGAATAAATTGCTAACTTCGCCGCGGATATATCTCCAGCAGCAATCGCTTCAGCGGCTGTCTGCGCAGCAAATGATGCGGATTTCAACGCTAAGTGAGAGCCGCCTTCAAACAGAGGTGAAGTGAATCCAGCGGCATCACCAATCAACATGATTCCATCAGTATGTGTGACTTCATGCGGCCCGGAAATTGGAATTGTCCCTCCAAAACCGCGTAGTTTCATTCCTTCTTTTCGCCAAGGTGGATTAATCATTTCTAATCCTTTGAATTCACCATCTTCAATGAATTGGTCAAGTGCCTTTACAGCACCCTTTTTATTCTCAGTAACTAACCCAATGTTAGCTCTTCCATCTGATTTTGGAATCATCCAAAGATAGCCTTTTTCTGCATATTTTGGCCAAATATAGAAATCTAAATAGCCATCTGTTGGAACTTCTAGAACTTCATATTGCATTCCAGCAACCACTTTAGGTCGGGGATTCAATCCCAATAGTTTTGAGCATACTCCAGCAACCCCGGAGGCATCAATTACAATCTTGGCTGCAATCGGGAATTGTTCACCTTTCCCCTCACATAACCAACCACTGAAAACACCATCAATCTCTTGACTCTCTAAGCCAGTCAATTTGTGTGAGAGGTGTAATTGTGCACCGGCCTCTACTGCTTCTCCAGCTAACCACTGTTCAAACAGATGCTTTTCAAGAACATATCCCGGTTCACTCAATTTTTTTGCTGTTCCATCAGGGAATAGAACCCTAATGCCATCAACATGACGTGAAATTACCGAGGGTGGTAGTTCTAATTCAAGATTATTGACTGCTAAATCAGAAATACATTCTCCACAATGTACAGGAGTCCCAATCTCATCATGGTCTTCGATTATGATAACTTTGAGGCCTTCTCTTGCACTATGTAAAGCGGCAGCGCCGCCACCGGGTCCGGCCCCAATAACCAAGACATCACACGCTGTTGCGGCTCCCTCCATGGGTTGGGAAGAGGGGAGTCACTTCATGAATAACACGGTTGTTAAAATACCAACGATGTGTGTTAATTTGATTGAATATCTATCCTTGATGTTTCTTAGGTGGGAGCCCCTCCGAGGGGTGTGGGATGGAGTAATCTGCAGCAATTTATTGCCGCCCTTGAGGAACAAGGAGATGTCCTTCGCATTTCAAGACCAGTTGATGTTGAATTGGAAGCTGGTTGTATTGCTGACCGGCTTGTAAAAAGTGAAGGAAAGGCTGTGATTTTTGAGCAACCAAGATTACTAGATGGTAGTATATCCACAATTCCACTAGCGATGAATCTTTTTGGAACTCGGCAACGGGTGAAGACTGCACTTGGTGTGGATGATTTGGCATCAGTTGGAAACCAACTTGTGGGGTTGATGAAACCAGATATTGCAACCATTTCTAAGAAACCGTGGAAAGGTATCGGCTTGGCCAAACAAGGTCTGCGCATGGCGCCAAAACGAGTGAAAAAAGGGGCTTGTCAGCAAATAGTGATGGAAAATCCTGACCTCACAACTCTGCCAATACCAAAAACTTGGCCTCAAGACGGTGGGCCATTTATCACCCTACCATTAGTTGTGACAAAAGATCCTGTCAGTGGTGAGCAAAACCTTGGAATGTACCGCTCACAAATATATGGTCCAACAGAATGCGGACTTCATTGGCAAATGCACAAACATGGTGCAGACCATGCTGATGCTAGTCTTGGTTCCGTTAACAAAATCCCTGTAGCAATTTGCCTTGGTGGTCCTCCTGAATTAATTTTCAGTGCAATTTCGCCTTTACCTGACAATCTTTCTGAGTTTATGTTTGCTTCATTCTTAGCAAACAAGAGACTCAAACTGGTAAAGGCAACTTCTCAAGATTTGTGGGTTCCAGCAGAAGCAGATGTAGTCATTGAAGGATATTGCATACCCGGCGAAACCAAACCTGAAGGGCCATTCGGTGACCACTTCGGATTGTATAGTTTAGAAGGGGATTACCCCGTAATGCATGTGACCGCGATTACTCATCGTGCCGATGCTATCGCACCGATGACAATTGTTGGACTTCCACCAATGGAAGATGGATATCTAGGCGAAGCTATTACTGACGCATTTCTGCCGATATTGAATTTCCAACACCGAGACGTGGTTGATATGTTCGTGCCACTGCAGACTGGTTTCCATAATTTAGCAATTATTGCCTCAAAACAAAGGTACCCTCGTCAAGCAAGGAAAACTTGCCTTGGTTTATTGGGTGCTGGGCAATTAATGTTCACAAAAATTTCCGTGGCTGTTGACCCCGGACATCCGGTGAAGGAACTCAACGCTCTCCTCGATGCTTTACATGAAAAAGTCGATCCGCAAGCTGATTTAATTACAATTCCTGGAATGGTTGCTGATACCCTTGATACATCTTCACCGTGGGAAAATGTTCACGATAAATTGTTGATTGATGCTACAACATTACCGAGTGCAGATCCGAGAAAAGGAGGAGTAGGGTTACCGAGAGGAACAGGCTTTGATGAATCTCCAGATTGGCGCCGTGGGCAGGTTGATGCCCCCGGAGTTTCAGTTGACTTCTGTGCTAAAGTCAGAGCAATGAAAGAGGTTAGTGAGGCAATTCTCCTGAGGCCATCAATAATGGTGATTACAACAAAAATTGATGATACGCCCAGTCCAATTAATGGGATGCAAGCAATTATTGATCCATCATCATGGGCGGCACAAGTTGAAGCGAGTCGGGCTCAAAGACAACGAATTTTCCAATTGATGAATTCAATTTGGCAATTAGAAGAATCTGAGCATTTAAGATGGCTTTTTATTACTGATGATGACGTGAAATTACATTCAGCAGGAGCAAATCAAAAATTGCTCTGGCAATTAACCGTTAGATTTGATGTTGGTAGAGATTTACATTTTGATTCAAATCGTAGTAGAGTTTGCTGGGATGCTACTACCCCCATCCCTCATCCAGGACGTAAAGCACTTGCAAGTGCTGGGCAAGAAATATCAGCACTAGACCCAATTCTTCCTATCAGAAGTTGGCCCGCAATCACTATTCACGACCAAGAAACACTCGCAAAAGTAGCAAACATGGCTGGTTATGATGGGTATGAACAAAGAGCTTGGGAACCAAATGTTACGAGGTGGTAATATGGGTGTTAAGCAAATTTTGGAATTCGTGAAAATTGAGCATACCCTCTTCTCCCTTCCCTTTGTGTTAATTGGGTATATCCTCGCTTACTATCAATTCATGCATGACCTTCCAGACCCTGCACTTGGATGGTTAAGAATAGACCTAGTTTGGATTTTAATCGCGGCAGTGGGAGCTCGTGGTCTTGCAATGACCTTGAATCGTATCATAGACAGAAATGTCGATGCGGCCAATCCACGGACTGCAAACCGTCATTTAGTGTCGGGAGATATGTCCCTGCAAACGGCTTGGATTCTATCCGCAATTTTCCTTACAATGCTACTTTTGGGCGCTTGGGCGCTTAACGAAGTTGCACTGATGATGGCTTGGCTTCCCGTCTTAGCCTTCGTTATCTACCCATACACAAAGCGCTACACTTGGCTGTGTCACTTGTGGCTAGGTTTGTGCCTTGGTCTTGCACCAGCAGGTGCTTGGGTTGCCGTGGCAGCAGATGTGCATGGTTGGGCCGCAATTACTGGACTTCACTATGGATATACAGAGCATCTCTGGTATCCAACTATTTTCTTCATCTCGCTAGGGGTTGCATTTTGGATAACTGCTTTTGATATCAACTACGCACGAATGGATGTAGAGAGTGATCGAGAAAACGGCATCCATTCATTTCCATCCCACTTCTCAGAAGAAACTACTACTAGAACATCTGTACAACTGACTCTAGTATGGTTCGCATGCTTCGCTATCTCCGACCCCATGGATGGAATTTGGTTCTTAGGCGCAGCTGGCGTTATGGCAATTGTGAACATTGCAGTAATACTACTTCGTGAAAGGTTTGATGACTTCCAAACAACCCTGTTCCGCGTCTCCATGTTGACTGGATGGGTTCTTCTAGTAGCGATAATTTTCATGGAACCAGACCGGGGTTTAATGTTAGAGGATTGAGGTGATAAAATGGTGAAATTAGCAGTCATCACAGGTGGAAGTAGAGGTATTGGAGCCGCCACATCAAGGCGTCTTGCTAGTGAGGGTTACAGACTGATAATCACATATCATACGGACTCCCAATCCGCTGAAAATGTCATCTCAGATGTTAGAGAAATAGGGTGTGATTGTGTTGCGGTAAAAGTAGACTGCTCTGATGCGGGTGAGGTTATGATTCTTGCAGACCATCCATGGATTCGAGAAGGTGTTGACGCACTTGTATTGAATCATGCAATGTACGAACGTGGAAAAGCTGAGGAACTAACTCTTGAAGCATTAGAACAAACTATGAACGTCAATTTTACCGGCTCATTCCTAGTGTGGAAAGCGCTCTCCCCACACCTCTCAAAGAATGCATCAATAGTAGTATTAGGTAGTCAACTCGGAATTAAAGGAACAGCTACAGGTGCTGATTATTCCGCTTCGAAAGGAGCATTGCACGGCTGGGCCCGTTCGCTCGCAATTGATATTGCTCCGAGTGGTCAGAGAGTGAACGTGGTTGCCCCTGGGACAATCAATACTGATCTAGTCGCGAATGATACTCCTAAGAAAAGAACTGCTAGAGAAGAAACAATACCAATGGGTAGGTTAGGGACTCCAGACGAAGTTGCTAATGTCATCTCATTCCTTTTGTCTGATGATTCTAGTTACATTACTGGTGCAATTTTGCATGTTAATGGTGGATTATACCGGCCATAAATTGAAGGGCAATCAATTGTGAGCGGATAATATGACAAATAATGAAACTGACCATTTTGATTTGTCTAAAGCTATTGAAGGCGCTGCTTCAGACTGGCTAGACCCCTCTGTCGCCTGCTTTCGATTGCACTCTGAATACAATACTGCAGGCGACCAAAAACAGGCAATTGAAAAATTAATTTCTCAATTCAATAATTCACAGGAAAGAGCAGTTCTTCTTGGGGTCACAGGCTCTGGTAAAACTTTCGCAATGGCACACATAATTGAAAGACTGAATATTCCCACGCTAATTCTCAGCCATAATAAGACACTGGCCCGTCAACTATGGCAAGAAATGTCATCGCTTTTTCCAGAAAATGCTGTTGAATACTTCGTTAGTCACTACGACTATTACCAACCAGAAGCATACCTACCCAAACGTGACTTATACATCGATAAAGAACTTCAGATGAATGAACGAATTGAGCAAGAAAGGTTCGCGACAGTTGCATCGCTTGTATCACGACCAGATGTCATTACCATCGGCACGGTCTCTTCTATTTACGGACTTAATCCGCCTGAAACATTTCTAAAACAACATGCAAGAATATATGTTGGCCAAGCGATTGAACCACTTGATTTAGTCAAACAGTTGGTTGAATTGCAGTATCAAAGAGTAACCGGTGAAATCTCTAGAGGAGAAATTCGTTGCCGCGGGGAAGTTGTTGATGTTTGGATGCCAAGTCGAGATGACCCACTCCGTATTCGTTTTGACTTTGATGGAGTCACAAGAATTCAGGTTTGTGAAGCTGTTTCATGGGAGCCTCTTGATGAGCTAGAAGAGGCTTGGGTTCATCCAAAAGAATTTTTCATGACTAGCCCTGAAAGATTCGCTCAGGCGTTGGAAGATATTGAATTTGAGTTATCAGAAAGAAAAGATGAACTTGAGAAAGAAGGCAAAGAATTGGAAGCCCACAGGCTTGAAACTAGGACTACTTTCGAATTAGAGATGCTCAGAGAAACTGGCCACTGTAAAGCCATTGAAAATTACTCTATGCATTTTGATGGCAGGACCTATGGGGAAAGGCCGTTCTGCTTGCTAGATTTCTTTGCTGCCACTGCTAAACAATTTCATGGGTCTCCTGAAAAATTCCTGGTAATCATGGATGAAAGCCATGTGACATTACCCCAATTAAAAGGAATGTACGCTGGCGATCATTCCCGAAAATTGTCCTTGATTGAACACGGCTTCAGATTACCTTCTGCGGCTGATAACAGACCCTTGCGCATAGATGAATTTCAAAATCTTGTTCCACAGATGCTCTATGTCTCAGCTACACCAGGTGAAAGGGAACTGCGACACCTTGCTGAGGTAACCGGACAAAATGTCCCCCAAGAGTTACTCCATGTGCCCGGGGGTGGAGGGGTTATTGAACCTGAACTGCAAAAACCAAAAAAGACCCCTAGTATTCTAAAATCTCTTGAAAAAATTGACGGGGTTGTTCGCATGGAAATTCGCCCCACAGGGTTGCTTGATCCTGAAATCGAAGTCCGTCCTACAGAAGGGCAGGTGCAAGATTTGCTGGACGAGATAAACAAATGTGTCTCGAATAGTGAACGGGTTTTAGTTACAGTTTTGACTATAAAATTTGCAGAAGAAGTTTCCAATTATCTACAAAGAATGGGAGTAAAAGCGCATTATCTTCATTCTGAAATCGACACGATTGAAAGGTCTGAAATCATAAAGGCTTTACGAATTGGGCACATTGATGTGATTGTCGGAATTAATTTGTTGCGGGAAGGGCTTGACATCCCAGAGGTTTCGTTAGTAGCAATTTTTGATGCGGACCGTCAAGGATTTTTGCGTAATGAACGGTCTCTACTACAAACCATAGGTCGGGCTTCGCGAAATGAAAACGGCAGAGTATTGTTGTATGCAGATTCAATGTCAGATGCAATGAGCACATCAATTTTACAAACCGTTGACAGACGAAAACGACAGGAAGATTTCAATGTAAAAAATGACATCGTTCCAAGAACTATTGTCAAAGATTTGCCAACTATGGGTATTGAAGCAGAGGAACTGCTTGCTGGGACTGCTGGTACAGGCAGTAGTGGAGGCAAGAGATTTGTTGGTGGGACCACGGGTCAAAGTGGGAAAATCAAAGATGAGAGAGATTTAGCAAAACGGTTTGACCTTGGTACAGATGGATGGGGCTCGGACGGAGAATCTGTCAGTAATGTTAGCCAACCCTCTTGGGCAAGTGTGGCGTCTTCCATTTTGGAAGAACAAGGGGCAATCACACCAGTTGATGATTCTGTGATTCCTGATGATAAAGAACGTCTACTTGATAGACTCAGAAAACAGATGAAATTGGCGGCAACTAGACTTGAATTTGAGAAGGCTGCGCAATTGAGAGATCGAATTTTCCAATTGGAAAATAATGGCTAGGTTAAATCGGTCATTTTGAAAACAATGAGCCTCTCAAGGCAGGTTATGGGACGGAGACTCGAGATAGTCATCATGACCCAAGGTCCAGAATTATACAGCACTACAAGGCTGGCGGCCGCTGCTCGACGAGCAGGTCATGGAGTTAGTTATCTCAATCCAACGAGGTGTACAATTGACTTATCTCCAGATGGGGCTACTGTGCTCTACAATGGTGACAAAATTGTTCAGCCAATGGATTGCATTGTGCCAAGGATAGGGGCTTCAATTACTCGACACGGATTAACAATTCTCAGACAATTCCAAGCCGCTGGTGTACCCGTCCTAAATCCAAGCAATGGTATCGCAGCAAGCAGAGATAAATTGCGTGCACTACAGCGTTTTGCCGCAGTTGAATTACCAATGCCCAGAACAGCATACGCAAGAGGGGCGGCTGATTTACATCCTTGTATCAAAACGGTAGGGGGCCCTCCAGTGGTTCTAAAATTATTAGAGGGCACTCAAGGAATCGGAGTAATGCGTTGTGATACAGTTGCTAGCGCTGAATCAGTAATTGATGTCCTCGCTAGATTACATCAACCAATAATTGTTCAAGAATACATCGCAGAATCAGAAGGCACTGACATCAGAGCAATTGTAGTGGGTGAAAAGGTAGTAGCCGCGATGAGGAGAACTGGAAAGGGTGATGATTTCCGAAGTAATATTCATCGAGGTGGCACTGGCGATCAACTTGAACTTGAACCTGATATTGAGAGGATATGTATTGATGCATGTAAATCACTTAACATCCAATTTGGTGGCGTAGATTTGTTAGAGTCAAGTCGCGGTCCATTATTGATGGAAGTAAATTCATCTCCCGGACTTGAGGGAATCGAAAGAGCGACTGGAATTGATGTGGCAAATGAAGTGATAAAAGAAATTGAGAGGCTCTGTGAATAACCGCTGTATTCATTTTGAGGCGGCTTGTCGGGTGATGTCGTGGTCAACCAAGACGACTTTGATTTGCCTGTGGTTGATTACGATTTTTCATCAACTGAAAACGCCTCCAAACTGTTGGACCAGATGGCTACGGCTGGTGGTTTTACAGCGACTAAACTTGCTTTAGCACGGGACATTCTAAAGGAGATGTTTCAGCAATATGATGAATCATTGAGTGAAGAAGGGTCTAGTCAATTGAACTGGCTTTCTTTTCCCGCCTGCCTATGTGCTACCGGGACACGTGGATTTTTCGTTGAAGCTTTGAAAAGAAAGCGGTTCAATGTAGTTGTGACAACTTGTGGAACACTTGACCATGACATCGCTCGGAGTTTCAGTGATTACTATCATGGTGCATTTGAGTTAGATGATGTAGAACTCGGTGAACATGGTCTTAATCGACTTGGAAACGTTATTGTTCCGAATGCAAGTTATGGTGATATTATCGAAAAAATTGTAATGCCAATATTACAAGAAATTGACGATGAAAGGCGAACGGCAAACCCTGAAAACCCATGGCAAGGATTCGGAAGTGTAGAATTATGTTGGGCTTTGGGGGACAGGATTGATGATGAATCGAGTTTACTCCATTGGGCTGCTAAACATAGGATTCCAATTATTATCCCAGGGATATATGATGGTTCTATTGGGGCTCAATTATTCATGCATCGACAAAAAGCAAGAGACTTCAATCTTGATTTATTAGAAGATCAACAAATTCTCTCAGACTTGATTTGGACCACAGATTCATCACACGCTCTAATGGTGGGAGGTGGTATCTCAAAACACCATGTTATCTGGTGGAACCAATATCGGGGAGGTTTGGATTCTGCAGTGCAAATTA
Organism: Methanobacteriota archaeon; assembly: GCA_016845345.1. Lineage (GTDB taxonomy): Archaea > Thermoplasmatota > Poseidoniia > Poseidoniales > Thalassarchaeaceae > MGIIb-Q1. The sequence goes on along the minus strand of JAERSV010000085.1, from coordinate 56,782 downwards.
CTACTGCACCGGAGCATGATGGTTCATTATCAGGTGCAAGACTCAAAGAAGCAATAAGTTGGGGGAAAATTCGTGCAGATGCACCCCAAATTGTAGTTGAAGGCGATGCCTCCTTACTCTTGCCACTGTTAGGAGCAAGTCTCTTTGCAGAGGAATAAATCTACTAAATTACACTACGGCAATTGATGAGCAATACATTCCATCAAACCGATTCTAAAGGGAACTACTGGGTGCCATCCCTTCAATCCAACCTTTTGGTAAGCGGTATGAAGTGGGCCAAGGTTAGGCCTAGGTGGTGAAACCATTGGCTCGGTATTAGGCTCAAAAATTTTCAAATTCTCCAATTCAAAAGTCTTTGATTCCGCGGCTCTTACTCTATTGAAAAGCATCTCTAATTCACTTGACATTGCTTCATGGCTCCAGCAACGCCTGCCACAAATATCGATCTTGCCTTTCGGCAGGTCATCGAATAACACCGAAATCATATCCACTACGTCACGGACATGAATCCAGTACCTTGCAACACCTTGAGGTCTTTCACTAGAGGGGTTGTTTAACCACAATAGTTGGTGCTCAATCTCCTTTGGTCCCCACTCCCCAGAACCACTTGGAATGTACAAATCATGTAACACCATTTCACAATGAACCTCACGAGGGTAAGGATTACTTGTTGATGGGCGGATTACTAAATCACAATCTACCGCCGGGCCTGAATGCCAACATACAATGTGGACGCCATCGGGGGAATCTGTATTGATATTTATTCTCTCAAGTCTCTCTTTTAGTAACAAAAAGAAAACATCATCTTCTCCCTGAAGAGTCACCATATTTGGCATCGTACCACCTTCATGCACTTTTGACACATTCTAATTTGCACGACACATTATTGAGGATTGGGTGCTCTTCTCGCAACTGGGTTCTTTTGACCAACTGTAAATTCAATCAAACAAGACCTGACCACGTCAATAATCAAATCTATCTCATCAGAAGTTATACCAAAATGAGGAGTGAATCGTAGTGCATTCTTTCCTCCATGGATAACACCAAGCCCATTCAATCTACACCACTCTTCAACACAATCAAAGCCTACAACAGGGAGAGTTTTAGGTTCCAGTTCTACACACAGAAGCAAACCTGACCCTTGAACCAAAGTGATTTCTTTAGGGAATTCTTCTTGTAATTCTTCAAGTTTTGTTAGAAATTCATCACCCTTTTCAACAATGTTAGCCCGTAATTCAGGAGTTATCTTGCTGAGTACTTCTATCGCTGTCTCAAGGGCTCGAGGGTTTGTAGTCATGGTATTACCATAGATTCCAACAACATATAATTCTGCAGCTCGCTCGGATAATCCTACAACGGAAAGTGGAAATTGTCCTGCATTGAGTGCTTTTGACCAAGTCTCTAAGTCAGGTGTTTCAGCGTCTTGAAAACCTGGGTAATCAACAATTGAAAGGCATCCTTTACCACGAAACCCAGCCTGAATGGAATCAACTAACAACATACTTCCATGTTCAGAAGTTAGGCGTCTAGCCTCATCATAAAATTCCCGGCTTACCGATTGACCAGGCGACCCTTCTCCTTGTACAGGTTCTAAGGCGAGCAATTCAATGAAGAACTTCTCTTTCTCCGCTCTTGAAAATGCGGATTGTAAATCACATATGTTGTTTGGTTCAACTATGATGATGTTATCACGTTCACGGAAAGTAGCTAGATTATCGATGTATCCTTTTTTGCAAGAATCTGAGATTGATGCTGGTCTTTGTGTTCGTCCATGGAATCCCTGCTTTAGCGCAACTATCTTTATCGGTTTTCCTTCATGGCGGCCACCTGGACCAGTCATATTATTGGAATTAACATCAGCAATTCGCATTCCAAGTGTAACTGATTCTGAACCACTATTTACGCAAATAAATTTTGAAAAAGGGCACTCACCACGAGAATGACCAACCTCCTTTCGCAATGCATCTGCTAACTTTTTCTGACTAAATGAAGCTGTCATCACATTTGCCATTACCCAATTTTTTGACATTGCATTAATTACATTGTCAGGCCCGTGCCCACTTCCAAGCATTCCATACCCGCCATTGTCGTGTAGAACTGCACCATGGGATGTGACGATCCAAGGACCACGAGCAGATATAGCAACATATGGATTGACGGTTGCAGCGGGATAGAAATTAATGAAATCAGATTGCAATCTTTGGATTAATTCTGATTCATCCATCATTAATAATTCAGGACCAAAGTGTGCTGAGTATTCTTTATGATTTATTGACGCTTCTGAAATCGCGTCTGCTAGATTCTGGTCTGATGCTGCAAAATTTGTGACGACCTTGTCCATTAGTCCAATGGTTCGGCGTGGTCCTGAATTCATCCGAATTTCATTTAACAATTCCAACAACGGGTCTTGCATGTCATTCGGAAGAGGATTACACTCATCAATTTATGCTGTAAGTAAGCCCCTCTTTTTGTTTAGAATAAAACCTCTTAGTGTAAGGAATTTCCTAATTGAAAAATTTAATTTTCTATTGAATTATTGATTTTGATATTATTGCCAGAAGGGCAGCATATTCTTCTCAAAATAAATGGTCTCGAAAACAGAGGTGATATAGCTGGAAATTTTCTAATTTCATATTAGATAACGGTGATTATTCTTGAATTATTTAAGATCAAAAGATCAACACTGGCAAAAAATTTTGAAAATGAGTATTATCAGTCATTCTAATTGGAAAACAATTTCGGATAATCCATCTTAATCCATTAAACATATTGGTAAATTTATCAAAGAAACTCTTTAGTTTCAATTGGATTTTGATTATATCATCATTTGTTTAAAAATATAACTATCAATTGGGTAATTCATGATTATCCGCCTTTTTCAATTGAATATCTAATTAGTAATCCGGCATATAGTTAATATACTGACTCCGAGCGTAGGATATTGACCGAGACATGGGATGCACGGTAATAGAGAGGGAAAAAATATGACAGATGAATCATTTAGGATACAAGAATTATTGCAACGAGAAGTTTACGTTAAACAAACGCGGGTTGGAGTAATAGTAGGGGAGAGATATCACCCCAATGAAGACAGAGTTCAATCTTTCAGATTACAGGTTGAGCCAGGGGTGGCGGATGAATTTATGCGTAAACCCGCTGAATTCGCTCCGCTTTCAAAAGAACTTCTACACAGTATTCAATCGGATGGGAGTATCAAACTAACTAAATCCATGAGAGAACTACAACGCAGATGGCGCAATACAGTTCGTATCAATGAAAAATTATACGCGCCTGATGAATTACTTGACCGAGCAGTTCTCGACACCCAAGGTGAAGATCTAGGCGTGGTAATTGGCTTGGTGAAAATAAAGCGAACTTACCGTGGTGTTAAAGTAAAGGCTCGAGGAAACCTACGGAGAAGGTACAGATTAGAAAACGGTGTCATCAACATACCTGTTCAATTCCTAGCACGCACAAGTCCCCGTTTGGATGAGATAATTCTATCACGCACATTTGACAAATTGATGGGACTGCCATCATACCTAAAGTTGAATTCGGGAGAAATAAACGAAGAAGACTTTGAAGAAGAAGAATGAGATTCCTAATCGGAACCGTTTAATTCAACCCCTCGGTGGCGCGGCTCACCCTTGGACGGGTAGCTTAGGTTGGTTGGAGCACCCGGCTGATAACCGGGAGGTCGCAGGTTCAAATCCTGCCTCGTCCACTCCTTTTTTTTCACAGGGGAGTGATTTTTGGTTTTTATTAAAATAAATGGCGTTTTCAAAAACAATGTTGCCAAATATTCCGAGCCTCCATTTAACTTACAAGTAATTACTAGAACCATATTACACACAAATGACATGAAGGGACCACCAGTCGGAGAGATTGAGGGGAGCGCCTGCCAGTAGTCTCAGGAAGTATTGATGGAGACCTTGCATCTGCATTAGCAGAACGTTTGGGTTGGGAACATCATGAATTAGTTGCCAGACGGTTCCCTGATTCAGAGGCTTATGTTCGTGTACCTACAAAAAGTATTGATGCGGTACGCTGTGAACCAGTTGTTGTTGTAGCAACAACTTTTCCTGATGATGGAATTGTAGAAGCATTGTTGATGCTCGAAGCGATTCATGATGTAAGAACGGGGAATCTGCATAATTTGATGGGTGAAGGGCCTGAAAATCTCGATGATGTTGGCCCTGGAATCTTTCTAGCAGTCCCTTACTTTGGTTACAGTCGGCAGGATAAAAGATTCCAGCAAGGAGAAGTAATCTCTGCTTCTCTAATCGTTAGGTTACTCGCACGTCACATTGACGGATTAATTGTCTTGGATTTACATGCACCATCAGTATTAGATGACCTAGACACACCAGTTGAATTTGTATCAGCAATGCCAGAAATTGCTGAACACCTCAAAACCAACGTTAATCCAGACTTTATCTTAAGTCCGGACAAAGGAGCGATAGAAAGGGCAACCCATGTTGCAAATCTAATTGGCTGTAAATTCTCATATCTTGAAAAGACAAGGATTGATGCGCACACTATTCAACACAAGCCGAAGGATTTGGATGTTGGCGGCGCAGTTGTGGCGATTGTTGATGATATGATTAGTACTGGAGGAACCATCTGCAAGGCAAGTGATGCATTGCTATCTCAAGGGGCCAAAGAAGTGCACGCTGCATGTACTCACGGTTTGTTTACTGGGGGAGCCATAACAAGACTCGATGACCATGTTAGCGGCGTTCATGCAACTGATTCTATTGCTAGCAACCCACGCGCTCTTGTCTCATCGGCTGCTGCTCTGGCAAGAGGTGTTGAGCAGTTGCGAGAGCGGCTAAATCTTTGAGCAGTCCAACGAATTATCATTCACTACACCAAGCGGTGCGTTTATACAGACCACGCCCTCGGCGGAACACCTACAGGAGGAGAGAATCCTATGAGCGTACATATTGATTTTGAAACACCTGCCGATGTGCAGGACTTGGTTTATGAGTTTGTGAAGAAGATTGACAAGGAGGGTGGAAGCCACTTCAAGAAGGGGATGAATGAGGTCATCAAGGTCTGCGAGCGAGGCGATGCTAAGCTTGTGATTATGGCAGAAAATGTCAACCCTGGAGAAATGATGATGCCGATTCCAATGATCTGCAAAGAACGTGGAATCCCTTACATCTACGTAAAGGACCAAAGTTACCTTGGTGAGGCTGCTGGACTTCCAGTTGGACGCCCAACATCAGCAATCGCAGTTATTGAGATGGATGGGGCAGCAGACGAATTCAAGACCGTGGTTGCATCAGCGAATGAATTAGCAGGAAACTGAGGTGAACCTGATGACAGACGGTTGGCCGGCAGAAGTCGTTGAAATTGTAGGCCGAACCGGTATGACTGGTGAGGCTACTCAAGTCAAAGTTCGTGTAAATGACGCCCCAAATCCACGGGACGTTGGTAGAATTATTACTCGAAATGTGTTAGGCCCAATTCGTATTGGAGATGTTTTGATGCTCCGAGACACTGGCCGTGAAGCACGTAAACTCGGAGGTCGATGAGATGCCCGAACGACGTGTTTGCACATTTAGTGGCGAAGAAATTGAACCTGGTACAGGACAAATGTATGTTCGTAAAGACGGCACTGTGCTATGGTTCAAGAGCAGCAAAGCCCGAAAGAACTTGGTGAATTTGAAGAGAAATTCCCGCAAAGTAAAGTGGACCCGCCACTATGTAAAAGGCGGCATTCAGTGAAATTTCTTGTTTCGCTAAAGCGTTTTGCTTAAACAGGGGTGGCGTCACGGCGGCTTCAGTGATTACTATGCAGACGACATTCGTGATGGTCAAGCCCGACGGGGTTCAGCGAGGATTGGTTGGCAAGATTATTGACCGATTTGAAGAAAAAGGACTACGTTTGGTGGGTTTGAAGCAATTGACACCTACCCACGAATTAGCCGCTAGCCACTATGCGGTTCACTCAGAGCGACCATTCTATCCCGGACTACTCAAATTCATCACATCTGGTCCTGTCGTAGCGATGGCGTGGAGTGGTGTAGAAGCAATCAAGGTAGCTCGCAACATCATTGGTCCGACCAATGGACGTGATGCTAGCCCCGGTACAATTCGCGGTGATTGGGCGATGGATATTGGCCACAACATAATCCATGGCAGTGATGCGGAAGAAACTGCAGAATTTGAATTGGGGCTTTGGTTCCCTGAAGGATTAGTTGATTGGAAGCGCGCAGCAGAAGATTGGGTTTACGAAGAATAAAAATTAGATTAAAGGGGCAGGTGACATGGATGAAAGAGAGAAGACAGCCCATTGTTGCAGTCCTAGGCCATGTTGACCATGGCAAAACCAGCCTACTTGACCACATACGTTCACTAGGAAGTGAAAGGCAATCCTCCGTAATGGCTAGAGAAGCCGGTGGAATCACTCAACATATTGGGGCAACTGAAGTTCCTTCTGAGGTTTTGAATGATCTCTGTGCACCATTGATGGGTGGAAAAAATTTCAACTCACCCGGTCTTTTGTTCATCGACACACCAGGCCACCATTCTTTCTCAACTCTTAGAACACGGGGAGGTTCACTAGCTGACATCGCCATTTTGGTAATTGACTTAGTTGATGGTTGTAAACCACAAACCCTAGAGTCCATGCGAATATTGAGACAAGCAAAAACTCCATTTGTTGTTGCTTGTAATAAAGTGGATAGAATCCATGGTTGGCAATCAGAATATGGTCGAGCAATGGCACTTTCATTGAGAAAGCAGAGTAAAGATGTGCTTGCTCTATTTGACCAGAAATACTGGCAGTTAGTCGGCCAATTTGGGGAGCAAGAGTTCAATCTTGAGCGTTATGACCAAATTTCAGATTTTACAAAGAACATAGCATTAGTTCCTTGTTCAGCAAAAGAAGGCGAGGGGATTCAAGATCTGCTAGCAGTAACTATCGGATTGGCTGAAAAATTCTTGGCTGAACAATTAGAAGATGTTGAAGGTAGTGCAGAAGCAACAGTTCTTGAAATGAAGGATGAGAGGGGGCTCGGAAAAACACTAGATATTATCCTTCATCGAGGTACGATGAAAAAGGGAGATGAAATTGCAATCGCCACACCAACTGGTCCATTAGTGACAAAAATCAAGGGTATGTTTTCACCACGCGGAATGTCTGAAATGAGGGACGCTGGAGACCGTTGGGATTCGGTTGATACAGTTTCAGCCGCGGCTGGGTTAAAATTGAGTGCGCCTGACATTGAATCTATTCTAGCAGGAACTACACTCCGAGTAATTCCTGATGAAAACTCGCGTCAGGCAATTATTGACCAAATTACAGAAGAGTGTGAAATATCAATCGACTTGGATGAAGAGGGAATTGCAATCAAAGCCGATACATTAGGTGGATTAGAAGCGCTAGCATTCGAAATAAGAGGTATGAAAGATACTAGCGGCAATCCTCGAAACATAAATATCCGCTCTGCCACGATTGGTCCAATAAATCGTAAAGACATCAGAAGTGCTGCTATTTCTGACGACCCATACGAGAGAGTTATTCTTACCTTTAGTTCAGGTATCTTAGCAGAAGCACAGGCCGAACTCAGTACTGATGATTGTGAGGTATTACATATTGGCTCGGAAATAATTTATCACATTCTAGAAGAATACGACGAATGGCTTGAAGCGACCAAGAAAAGATTGGAAGAAGAAGGGCGAGAGAACGTCATTCACCCTGGTCGAATTTTAATTATAGAAGACCATATTTTCCGGCGCTCAGGACCCGCGGTTGTAGGAGTAAGGGTATTAGGTGGGCGAATTCACGTTGGCCAACGCTTGTTGACAATTGATGGGGAAAGAGCAGGTCGAGTGAAATCTATCCGTGATGGTGACCATGTGTTGAATGAAGCGAAGCAAGGGGATGAATTGGCAGTCGCCATTGACGGGATTACAATTGGCCGCGGTGTTGATGAAGAAGATGTACTGCTCGTAGATGTGCCAGAGTCACATGTTCGGAAATTACGCAAGTTGAATATTTCGAGTATCGAAGAAGAAATACTTGGGGAAATAATTGCTATTCATCGCCGAGATGACCACTTTTGGGGTCGCTAAGCAGTGAATTGTGGTTGATGTTTCAACCCCCAACCCTTTAGTACGAATTGGATGGGTCGGTTTTTGTAGAACGGAGTGGTGGTGATGCAGACGACTATGGGTGGAGACAATCGAACTCGAGATTTGATTGCAACTGTAAGCGCAATTTCGAACGGATTGATGAATGAAGTATCAAAAGTCATCATCGGAAAACAAGAGAATTTGAGAAAGGTAAGCATCGGTATTCTCTCTAACGGAAATATGTTGTTAGAGGATTTCCCGGGCCTAGCAAAGACATTGCTTGCAAATACATTCGCAAGAGCACTTGGCTGTAAATTCAAGCGTGTTCAGTTCACCCCTGACTTACTACCTTCGGATATTATGGGGACATATATGTACGACCAAAAGGCTGGAGAATTCAAACTCCGACCCGGGCCTCTATTCTCAAACATTCTACTAGCTGACGAGATCAACCGTGCACCACCGAAGACTCAAGCGGCATTGCTTGAAGCAATGGAAGAAAAACAGGTTACTATTGAGGGAATTACTCACAAATTACCTGCACCGTTTGTCGTATTGGCTACACAGAACCCAATTGAACAAGAGGGAACCTACCCACTTCCAGAAGCACAAATGGACCGATTCTTGATGAAGATGTCAATGGGTTACCCTGACCGTTCAGAGGAAAAGGCAATTCTTGCTCGCAGAAAATTGCGAGGCAAGGATGACCACGATGTACAGCAAATTACCTCACCAAAGAAAGTGGTGGCTATGCAGAAGGCTCTAGAGACAGTCCACATAGACCCTGCCATTCTCTCCTACATTGTTGAGGTTGTTCAAAGAACCCGTGAGGACCACAGAGTAATCACCGGCGCTTCTCCTCGTGCAAGCCAATCGTTATTCAAGACTGGTCGAGCATCAGCAGCAATAGATGGACGAGATTATGTGATTCCAGATGACATCAAGGGTGTCGCTCTACAAATCATCAGTCACAGAATCATGCTAAAGCCAGAAGCAAAGATTCGAGGAATTACCGGAATGCACATTACACGCAAAATCCTCTCAGAAGTACCTGTTCCAGTCATCCAAACTGCTTGATTCGGTTTGTCGGTTTTTTTGCCACTTGAGCACACAATCAATCGCGGTTATGATTAAGGTTCAAAGCAGAGCCCGTACCACACGAGGGGGGAGAGAGACATGGACCCATACAAAATGGTCATTGCTTGCACTAACCAGAAAGGGGGTTGTGCCAAAACAACCACCGCAGTTAACCTTGCCACATCCTTGGCAGAAGGTAACCCTTCTAGAGGCATAGAGCCTGCTAAAGTGCTCCTTGTTGACCTTGACCCTCAGGGTAATGCATCTACTTCCTTTGGCGTAGATAAGAGTAAACTTGGTAGAACTGTTTATGATCTTTTAATGAATGATTTGGGGGAAGAACTCCCAATTTTGGATGAATACTTGATTTCACCTGAAATACTAACTGATTCAATGCGTGAAGCATGGAAAAACCAACATCGCTATGATAAAGATGGAGCAAAGAAGGATCAGAAAGTTCCTAAACACATCAAAGTTGAGAATCTATGGTTACTTCCATCAAACATTCAACTATCAGGTGCTGAAATTGAGTTAGCAACTAGAATAGGTAGAGAAACTCGGCTAAAAGAAGGACTTGCATCGGCAATTCATGAGTTTGATTACATCATTATTGATACACCACCAAGTCTTGGCTTACTAACCATAAATGCTCTTGCAGCAGCTAATTGGGTATTGATTCCAGTACAAACCGAATATTACGCCCTTGAAGGCATGAGCCAATTGATGAATTCCATCAAATTGATTCAGCGCAGAATCAATCCACATCTCAAGTTGTTTGGAATTGCCTTAACCATGTATCAAAAAACGAGGCTTTGCAATACTGTTTCATCTGAAGTTAGAAGGCACTTTGACAAACAGGTATTTGGAACAATGATTCCTCGAATTATCTCAATCGCAGAAGCACCCTTAGAAGGTGCCCCTGTTGTTATTTTGAAGAAACCGACTAAACGAAACAAAGGTTCACAGGCGTACTGGTCATTGGCCAAAGAAGTATCAGATCGTGTGAAAAAATTACGTTATAAATACGGTGTTAATGAAACTAGTAGGTTGAAATTATATCGCTTACAGCAAGCTGAATAACCCCTCACTCCATGGCTCTGCCTGAGGCTTTTTATTGGTCAAATCCTATCTTAATTCCTTCTTGTAACCGTCATCCTTCTATAGATGCCTTGATTCACGGGGAATAAGTGATAAAATGGGCTCACCAGATATGACATCAATCAGTGTAAGTTTTGAGGTACGAAGGCAACTAAATTCAATGCGTGCATTGGGGAATTACAAGAGTGTTGATGATTTCCTTCAACAATTACTGAAGGAGTACAGACTCAACCAGATTAGCAGAGATAGTGATGCCCTCCAAAAAGCACTCGGGTCAATGAATGACATTGATGTAAATGGATTAATTGCTAAACTTGAACTTTCACCTTTTCAGGAGTGAAATAAATGAAAGGACAGGCCCCCGCATACTGGATTAACTCGGATACTATAGTGAAAGGGCTCTTTAACGAAGGTAGTGATGAAAATAAATTACTAAAACTAGCCGCTTGCAACACTATTGAACTTCATGCCACAAAGAAAACTTGGAACACAATCCTATGGTTACTTGTCAACAATCTCAAACAAGATGGTAAGCCTGTTCTATCGGGCAAAGAATTAGGTGAATTAAAGACTCGAATCCCAGTTGATTTTCACTGAGAATAAGTTTTGAAACTCATTGTTTATTCTTCGCGTCCCACCATTGGTGCCCATAGTAGACCCACTGTTCTGTTGTCCAACCTGCTGGTAAACCACCTTCTGGTAGTGGGGGGGCGCCCTCTGGCATTTCTGTAGTCGGGGCTGAATCTGGTGTTGGTTGATTCTCAACTGCTACTGGTTCTGGTTCGGGTACGGGCTCGGGCTCTGGTTCTGAGGCATCATCCGACTCTTCAGCGGCCGCCTCAGATTCATCAGTGAACTTACTTGAGTCAGGGACGGCTGATGGTTTCGCAATTTCATCTGCAAGATCCCATAGTTCATCTTCAGTAACACCATCGCCGAGTTTTTCATCCTCCCAACCTTTCTGCTCTGTAATTCCACCCCGAGTCTTGAATTCTTCACCTTCTTCGAATGCTTGCAACTCCTTTGTCGCATCCTGGTGGCTGTATTGTGCATCAGGTGCTCGCTTTGCAATTGATGTCCGAACAATGCCAACTAATCCCCACACTGCCAAAATTCCTGCAATCAAAGCGACTCCAATGCCTCCACCATAGATCAAAAATTCTTTGATTAGTTTAGAGCGCTTTTCGCTCGCAGTCATCTCATCTTCACCATTTGAATTATCTACTGGAACATATACCGTTTCACAATTAGAGTAATCCGTAGGATTCTTGACACAATACTCTTCAAGAGTGTTAACAGTCGGGTCTAAATCATCCCAATCAGCATTATCTCCAACACCGTCACGATCACTGTCCACCCATTCACTCTTGTTTGTTGACCAGTCGGTTAGTCCATCTTGTTCGCCACTATCTTCGTAACCATCTCCATCATTGTCAATGCAACCAAACCTCTGTATTGTGACATAAACATTGGTTTCAGTATCGAAAAAGATTCCACGGGTGCTATTACCCCACTCAGCAGGGCACCAATCGGGGTTATTTCCACTCAAGTTATCTCCGAAATTGTCATCATCGGTATCACACCATTGTGTTGCATCTTGTGGATATGCATCAGCCCCATTTGGATGAGCTGATGAGCACTCAGGGTCATCACCACGAGGATCACTGTAGCCATCATTATCAGAATCCGAACAGCCATTTCTATCCTTGTATGAGTTTCCAGCCGATGTTGGGCAATCATCTGGATTCGTTCCGTTCGGGTTATCACCCAATTGGTCGCCATCTGTGTCTAGCCACTGAGAAGGATCATTTGGGAATGCATCTGCATCTTGGCCTAATGGATTGTCGCCGAAGCCATCACCGTCACTATCTTGATACTGAGTTGGATTAAATGGGAATAAATCACCATTATTTCCACTAGCGTTGTCACCACGGCCATCACCATCAGAATCCAACCATTGAGTTGGGTCAAGTGGGTATTTATCGGGATTGTTTCCAAGTTGGTTATCCCCATATCCATCTCCATCAGTATCTATTTGTTGGGTTGAATCATCTGGGAATTCATCCACAGCATCTACAACCTCATCTCCATCGCTATCTAAATCAAACATGATAATATCCGATTTATCAGAAAATGTTGATAGTAGGAAGAAGGAAGTATCTTGGCCGAGTTTAACCCCGATAATTTCACCAAGGGCTGAAAATGCAGTTATTTCAGATAAATCACTGCTATTCAAAATTGTCAGATGGCCATTGTGAGTTCCTATAATTAATGTGCCATCGGTGTTTTGTTCTACGGTTCTGATAATCCCGCCACTTGAAAGATAGATGTCACCGGTCTTTTGCCAATCCGAAGTTGAGTACGTGATCAACTGCCCAGTGGTCGATGTGGTAACTAGAGTATCTCCATTATCAATTAGATACAGGCCTTCTACGTCACTTTGAATATCCATCATCTCATGAACCATCGAGCCGTTAGGTGCTGATACTCTAACTATTGAATCTCTTCCACCGGAAATGACACTACCATTTACCATGCCAAGTACCGCTGTCACTTTAATGAGGTGTGTTTGAGTAGTGACTCCAGTGGCAGCAGTGTCATCATACTCAGCAACATATCGATAGGCTCTATCACCAACCCATAGGTCACCATTGCCATCCCAGTCAACAGAATCAACACCTCCTATGATGCTGATTGTGTAGAGTAGATCATGGAATTCAGTTGAAATTACCTTTACCCCTGAATCAGTGCCTAGAGCAAGTCTGCGTTGAGAATTATCTATCGCGCCACTTGTGACTGACATATTCAAAGTGTAATTCCATGCTTCTGTAACCGAACCATCGTCCTTAATTTCGAATGCCATTACGAAACCTGTTTCATTGACTACCACCGAATAACCATCATAAGTTTGCCACATTCCAATTGTGCGGCTGTCAATTTCGGACACAACTCCAGCATTTGCTAGTGCTGTTGCGCTTGCAGTTGAGGATGCGAGTAGAGGAATAATTACGCCAATTAGCAGAAGTGACGAGAGGCTAAGTGAGGCACGCATAATACGAAGAGGAGCATTCTACCTTTGAATGCGGTGGTGCGTTGATTTTGTTGAAATGACCTACGGTCAATCCCAAATATACACATCATTCTTCTTCTTCTTCGGAACTTGGTAAGGCCGTGAGAGTTGTTTTTACAGGTGTAAGTTTTGCAACTTTTGGTGACTCTACCGGAACCATCACTTTGACTGTCGTTGTTGTTGACTTTATGTTAGCAGGTTCACTACTCTTTGGTTGTAGGACTGGTCTACGGACAGGTTTTAAAATCTCAGCAGGCAAATCCTTGCTTTCACTAATTCGACTTCTTTCGGAAGGTACGATTCTTTCTCGAACTAGTTTTCCGCCTCCAGGAGGTCCACGCGCAGGTTTCACGCTGGCGCTTGGCTCTTCATCCACATCATCCCGAATCAATTTCCCTCCGCCGGGTGGTCCTCGGGCTATGGGAGTTGGTTCTTCAGTTACTGGTTCGGTTTCGGTTTTTGTATCTTCAAGTGTGACTAATTCTGAGATGGCAGAAGTCATTTCTGATTCTTCATCTTCATCCCAATCATCATCTATCGGTTCTTCTAGTGAAAACATGCCAGTTGGTTCTTCGGGCTTTTTAGTTTCAGGAGCAGGGATACCTACATCCTCTGCAATATCACTTAGAGAGCGTGTTGGTTTTGGTTCTTCACCTTCAACTCTGATAGGTGCCCGTACTGGTGCTAAGCGTTCGGCAAGTGTTGATCCACTTGATGTAGGCCTAGGAAGGGATTTTTCTGGTGTGGGAGTAGTTGCTGGTGAAGTCTGGCCTATTGGGGCGCGTGCCGGTGCTAATCGTCCTCCAGCGTCTGCTAGTCCGGGGGAGGGTGTCGGGGCCTTTGCACCCGCTCCTAGAGCGGAAGACTTGGGTTGCCCTAATCGGCCACCTCCAACAAGGCCACCAGGTCGTACTGCAGTCTCAGGCATCTGACCTTGCGCACCTTCCAATGCACCCATCCATCTCTGGCGGCGATCTAGCACAGTATCTTGATTCTCAAGATTCTCGGATTCATCCTCTAACTGCTTGAGGCGGACTTGGTCTTCCAAGTCTTCATCTGAAACAAGATTGCGCTCAAGTTGAGTTCGTATCTTTTCTTCAGCCACTTGTTTGAATTCTTCTGAGCGCTGCTCAAGAGTAGCAAGGCGCTCACGAATTTCTGCTCTCTTAACCGCAAGTTGCGCTTCAATTTCTGCTCGGATTTCTGATTCACGGCGACGAACTTCAATGAGTGCTTTGTTGCGCATAATCTCTTCACGCTTGGATAGTTGGCGTTCTAATTGGTCTGTCACTTCTGTTTCTTTTCTAGACCTGAATTCTCGTAGTCGTGATTCCATCTCAACCTCAAGTTCCATTGAGGTCTCCTGCTTTAGCAAATCAAGAGAGGTTTCTTGAGATATCTTTTCATTACGAACTCTGGCGTCAATTTCAGCCATGATTTGTCGCTGAACTGCTGACTCTTTGGAGCGATATTCCTGTTCTAATTGATCTATCCATTCTTGCTTTCTACCCTCAAATGAGGATGTCAGTTGTTGACGGAGTTCAATTTCTCTATCGTGGCGGAATCGAGATAGTCTGCTAGATATTTCCGATTCACGTGAACGGCGGTAAGTTTCAAACTCACCCTCCATTCGGTCTTGTAGTACATCTTCCAACTCAATGTTGAGGGCTTGTTCAATCTCGTCAATAGATTGACTAAAAGTTAAGTCGTAACGCTCACGAAGTCGCTGTTTGCGTTCTGCAATCCTTTCACCATACTGGGTCTGAAGTTCATTCAAAATTGATGAGCGGACTTCATCGCGCTTTCGTGCAACTGCTAACTCCAAATCTTGCTGCATTCGCTCTTCAAGTTGTTCGGTTTCTGAGGTAAGGCGTTGCTCTAATTCATCTTGGAGGTCTTTTGCAATCTCTTCTTCCATTCTATGAGCACGGTGTTCATACTCACTTCTTAGCCGTGCCTCGCGAGCGCGTAGGCGGCTGCGTAATTGCCCTTCGAGCCGACGGCGAATGCCATCGCGAAGTTGTATTTCTCTTTCTGAAAGACGGGAATGCTGTTCTGCTTCTATTATTTCTGCCAGACGTTCTTCTTCAGACTTTAGTTGGTCTTCCATCTCTTCTTTTAATTCAGATTCTAGATTAGACAACTGTTCTTGGAGTGCTTGTGTTGCTTCAATCTCCATTTTCTCTTGCAAGAAAGCACGGCGACGGTCAAACTCTTTGTTCATATCAGTGGAAAGTTGAGTGTGTAGTTGTTCACGACTAGCACTTAGACGGCGTTCTCGCTCAACCTCAAGTTGCTCGCGAAGTGAAATCTCCTCGCGCTCAAGTCTCATATCCAATTCTTCACGCAATATTTCTTCTTCTCTACTGAGTGTTTCTTTCTCTAATCGAGAAAGTTCGGATTCCATCTCACTTCGCATTTCTGATTCAAGGTCATTGAGAATAGATTGATGCTCCATTTGCAAAGCACGGTTCATTGAGCCCTTAGCAGCCGAAAGTCGTTCGGCTTGATCTTTCAACCTGAGTCGGCGTTCTCTACCAAGGCTGCGCCGAACGCCTTCCTCGTTAGTGAGATTTCTAGAAACTTGGCCGGCCCTTTCCAAGGATGGGGAGTCAGAACCTGTGATTTCATGGCGTAGTTCAGCAAGTGAATGATCGCTTCCACCAACGACCTGCTTCTTCAATTCTGCTAACTTTGCTTCTGTTTCAGTCAGGATCCCATCCCCTGGAGCCCATTGCTCCTAGTACAAACCTGCAAGTCTCTTCCTATTTGAGTGCGCAGGGTGACATTATCCGTCAAAGGGCTATTCACATACCCTAAGGGTATAATGCCAAACAAGGGTTTTCCAAAGTCTACACACGCTTCAAAATGTGACCTTAAATTCATCATCACACGCAGGACAGGTAATCTGACGCGAGCCTGGTCGAGGCCTGAGGCGAAGGCGCCGGTCACATGATGGGCAAGTAATCTCTACCTTGACAACCTTTGGTTTCACCACAATTTGATTTGAACAGGAGGAACAAGCAACTTTTGCCGGCCTCTCTTCTACTCCACAAACCAAAACTTTGGAGCAATTTGGACAAGCGAACCTCTCCTGTGCCCACTCTTTTCGGGTGGCCTCGTGTTCAACATTTGCAACCGCGCCACATAGTGTACAAGTCTTAGTCCCCAAACCAAGTGGGAGTAAACCCTCACAATTTGGGCAATTGATAAGTGGTGGAGAAATATCCGATTCAATTTCTAATGGGCTAATATCAACCTCTACATCTTCCTCAGACATGAATTCACCTCAGTTTCGTGGTTTACCAATGATGAGGATTCCACCAGGTGTGAAAGTGAATGGCAAATCGAGTTCAACCCCCCATTCATCGGCTACACTTTCAAGCATTTTTTTGGCGGCGATGGAATCTCTTGCAGATCCAGCGATTTCAACCCAATGAACATCAGCCCCTCGCCTTATCAGAGCAGAAACTTCGTCAGGAAGTCCGGATAAATCGGGCTGACTCACACTAGAGCCTTCGTCTAAGTCAATTGGGCCAGTAAGTCGCCACCAACGTGCCCTTCCCTCGTCACGATGATTCTCAATAATACCTGCACTCACGAGTTGTTTGAGATGATGATAAAGATGGTATCTAGTAACTCCAATTGTTTCTTGAATCTGCACTGTTGACCGTTCCTCAACATTTTGTAGAGTTTCAACGATGCCCCTCCTCGTTTCGTGAGCTAAGGCTACTTGCCGTGTGTCTCCCCGAATCTTTGCCATTCTTATTCTCCCCGTTGTTGTCTAACACTCAGCACTATGCTATAACAAGTTGCCACCTTCAATCACTACTAGTTATCAACACTTTTAGTGAACTCCATGCCTCCATGCAATCCTTTCCAAGTTGTTTAAACAAGTTGCCAAGTGTGCCTAATCGACTCATATTTTCATCTGCTAACCAGATTCCATTTAGTAAGGTAATAAGGGCGCTTGCTTCGTGCACAAATACACCTATTGCAAGGCTATCATGCCAGCGGTCAACAACTGAAATAACCAATACTAATGTAACTACCAAAGAAATTGCTAGATTAATATTAACAATAAATTTGGTCTTTTTAGATAGGCGAATGAGGCGCGATAATATTCTAGGGTCATTAGATGGAATTAGGACGTCAGCTGCATCAAGGTTGACACTCTCTCCGCTACCAACGGCAACACCAACATCTGCAGCGGCTAATGCAGCAGCATCGTTGAATCCGTCTCCGGCCATCATCGTACAGAGTGCTTGACTTCGACGTTCTACCCAAATTGCCTTGCCATCAGGGTCAATGTCTCCTCGACAAAATCTTGAATCAATCCCAAGTTCAGTACCTAGTGCTTCGACTGCTGGTTGAGAATCTCCGGAAAGCAATTCCACAGAGATTCCAAGTTCGGATAAATCATTGATTAAGGATTTTGCACCAACTCTTAAATCATCATTAATGAAAGTAAAAACTGCTATTGCGTCATTACTTTTTGAAAGAATTGACACGCCAAGACCATCGGTACGTGCGTCTTTTGCGGCATCTTGCAAGGGTTGTGCAATGTTTATTCCTTCACTAGTCAGCCACTCTTGGCTTCCAAGGCGGACTTTAGAACGACCACTTTTACCACTAACACCCGCTACTCCATCAGCCAATGATTTCACTTCAAGTGGCTCAGCATCTTCACTTTCAGCAGCCATCATGATAGTTGATGCGTATGGATGATTACTACGAATTTCCAAACCAGCAGCAAGTGAAAGCGCTTCTACCATTGAAACACCATCTGCTAGAACTAATGAGTTCAGTCGCGGTTCTCCACTCGTCAATGTACCTGTCTTATCCAGTAATGCTAGGTCTACTCTGGCGGCTCTTTCAAGCACATCGCCTCCGCGGGCGATGACACCTTGGTGGGCAGCGGTGGATAGAGCAGTAGCGTGTGGGATTGGAGCGGCTAGTAGCAGAGCACACGGGCAAGCAACGACCCACAGCAACAACATCATCATCCATTCTCCAAAAATGATAGCAACCCCGAACCCACCAAGTAATACTGCAGGTACCCAGAATTTTGTGAACAACTCGACAGAGGATTGGAGGCGTGGTGGTTTATCTCGATATGTGTGGACACGCTCAATTAGATTTGAAAGAGCGGTATCTTCTCCAACCGCTGAAACTTCAATCAATATTGGACCCCGAAGAAGGACTAATCCCGCTTCTACAAATTCGCCCTCTTCTACCCTAATTGGTACACTTTCTCCTGTCAATGGTGCGCGATCAATTTGTCCTACACCTTCGGTGATTATTCCATCAACGGGAATTAACTCGCCACTTCTGACCTCAACCATTGTTCCTGGAAATACCAGTTCAATGGGGATTTCTTCAGGTTCTGGACGGGAGGGTTCTAGAGAAGATAAGGGGGATATCCCTGTGCTAAATGTTGTTGTTGAGACCGTACCCAAACGTGGTTTGTCACCTGGAACAACTCTAGCGACTCGAGGAAGGCGGTCTAATCCGCCCTGCATAGCATCTCTTGCCCTAACAAGGGCGGACGATTCCAAATGTCCGCTTACAGATTCAAGTAATACAACCATTAATGCTTCAGGCCAGTGCTGTAAAATTGCCGCTCCAAGAACTGCCATGCTTGTGAGTATTTGAAAACCAAGAACACGATTACGAATACTTGCTATCGCTTCCATAAACATTCGGAACCCACCTACAATTGTCCCGACAAATCCAATACCCGCAATGAAAATTGTTGGGATAGAAGTTGCTTGTAAAACTAGAATTACCGGTAATAGAACTAAGGCGATGGATGCACCAATTAATCGCCAATGTTCTGTTGAAAGGCCTGCTACGTCACCTTTTACCAACTCGACACTCTTGCCAGTCATTCTCTCTAGTGCAAGCTCGTGTTCTTGGCGCGTTAGTGGCTGCAAAGTTGGTGGACGGCGAATAAGAATGTCCTTATCTTCTAAGCGTACGTCAAGTATCCCTGGGGCTGATAAAATAAGACGCTTCAGTGAAGTTCGGTCACAGTGCTGACGCTTCATTACAGATTCAACAGTTACGCCAGTTAGCCTAAACCAATCAACATCTGGCTCATGTCCTAAACTTGACAATATTCGGTTGGCTTTGGCAAGATCTCCCTTTCCAAGATCAATTCCAAGACGGACCATCCCATCAGCAGCGGTTATCTTACAAGAGGCAACTGCTGGATTTTTATTTGTTGCAGAACTCGCTTTCATCGCACAATCAGGGCAATCCATTCCTTTGATTGGCCATTCAAAATTATGAATACCATCAGTTACTAGTTCAGCCGAAAAATACTCGTTATCTCTTTTTGGTAAAATATCTTGAAGGGGTATAAATTGGTCTTCTTGAAATGAACTTAATTCACTAGATTCTGCTGGTGAATCCTTAGTTTCAATAGATTCATCTTTGATGATTTTCTCATCAGTTGCCAGCAACTCATCTTCAGCATCATCTTCGAAAAAGATGAATCCCTCTGATTCATCCTCTCGCTTGGGCATAGCCCGACCTCTTGGGTCCCCTGTTTGAATGTGTGCCTTAATCAGGGTGGGTGGCGCTCTATTGAATTTGCAATTGGAAAAATGATTTTTATATTGAAAAATTTGCTATGCTTTGCATCCCTCGTGAATAATCATTTAGTGGAAAATTGATTCACGACGGAATCAGTTGGCATCATAGTTCAGGGAGCAGGATTTCAAACGGTCTGACGCTTCCTTCCCTTCGGTCAGTCTAGCGTCAAACTCCAGCGCGAACGGCCGAGGCGATTTCATTTGTTCAGTTCGCGCGGAGTTCGAATCCTGCTCTGGATTCAGTTTGATGCAGGGAGCAGGATTCGAAGTCCTCGACCTGGACCGTTTCCTGCGGTGAACTGCGAAGGGAAGGTCGGGGATGCGAAGGTTGCGCAGCAACCTGAAGCACTGCGAAGCAGGTTCGGCTCAGCATTACGCGCTCCCTGCACAACGGAATCAGTTGGAATCAAAGTGCAGGGAGCAGGATTCGAACCTGCGAAGCACTAAGCAGTGGATCTTGAGCCCACCCCCTTTGACCGCTCGGGTACCCCTGCGTGTAAGTTGATGGGGAAGCCAATCCACCTTCAATTATACGGTCAAAGCCGTAATGATAATCCGATATCAAGCAACCAAAAAAGGGCCTCGGGGAATTGAAATCGGGTTTATCAAACTCAGCGCGGCGAAGCCGCAAATTCTCTCGCCGCTGCGCCCGCGGCGAGAAGAGGCCACCTTGTATTGCAACTCGGTATATGCTTCCCTCTGTCATTCTTCCTCAAGGTGTGATGAACTCTGTGTCAGGATTTCAGGTGGAGGGCCAGCACCTTCTGGCCATTCATCTGGTGCCCATGGTGGCGGAGGTGGGACAACTTCATCTTCCATCTCATCCCATTCTTCATCAGTACGCCTAAGCCCTGCACCGACCACCATTAACAATACTGAAATTAGTAAAATCATTAGACCAATCGCAGCAGGGGAATCTAAAGTCTGCCAAAAAATCTCGGATGCAGATTGCTCACGAACAAGTCCAACTGGAACACTTGTGAGGTTCGTTTCATCATCATTAATTGCGATATATAATTGCAAATCACCAGAAGTCCAAGCCTCTTGGGAGAACGTGAAAAACGCATGTTGTTGAGGTAAAAGAGTCAAATTTGTTTCATTGAGCACGAGGTAACGCCCTCCACCACCTGATTGCCAAGCCCATAATCCGACTTTGACAACACCCAAATCATTACCTTCGTTCAAAACTCTGCCATCAATTGTGAATACTGATTCAATGGTCGGCTGATATGGATTTACAGTTAGTTCCGAAAGTACCGGCTGGAAATATATGACACGTAATTGAGTCATTCTACTATTTCCTTCAGTACCTACTCCTTCTAATGGGTGGCCAGCTAAGTCAGCCCCAACTACCCAAATAACCAAATCATCCCCCGGGAGAAGAAGATCAGAATTGACGTCAAAATCGATTCTTGTTGAATATGTCCACAAACCTTCGGCCTCAGTTGCTAAAGGTAATTCTGAAACCCCATTCATATTGGAAATTTCCACGCCATGCCTTCTAAAAGACCAATACAACTCCAGAGAATTTTGCCCCATTCCTCCTGCTTCGTTTACTCTCACAGTCACTAATTGTTGCATCATCTGATTTGAGTTGATGGTACTAAGTGTAGTTACAGGGAAATCCAATTGAGGCGGGGTTGAATCAATAATGATATGAAGTTCCATATCGGTAATTGGAATAGTTTGAACACCTCCGACTATTGTAGCTTGTACCCTTGCCCAGCCGCGATTCCACCTCGCTTTTGGAATTTCAGAAGAAGCCGTAAATGACGATGAATCGGAAAGTATTGTATTCCAATATTCAGCATCATTTTCCTTATCATCCATACTAAAATTGACTTGCCAATCACCATCCAGTATCACATTTAATCCATTTGCTGGATGTTGTAATTGACCTGAAAAATTGAATCTATCATTGGGTTGAAGATAGAGGGTGTTGCCAATTAATTCACTATGAGGTGGTGAAAGGTCATCAGCGCTTAACAACATCAGATTGACACGCCCATCAACTGTCCATTCAAGATGAGAAAGTGAATTACTTCCAAGTTCTAGTTCTTGACCATGCTCCGTTACTATTACACTGGGCTTTTGGGTTGTAGTGTTCCATGATTGAGGTGAGTCCACACCCAATCGGAACTGAATTTTTACCTTGTAAGAACCAGCGGCTAATTCTTCGATAACTAATCCAACAGGGGTTATTGGAGAATTATCATTTACAGATATCTCTCTTGAGAGAGGGTCAAGCCAGATGTTGCCTTTAGAATCTCCAGATGCTAAAGAAATTAAGATGTTGTCAATGGAGCCAATTCCATTATCATCCGTAATTGAAAATGAGAATTCATGAATTTGGCCAACCAGTAGATTATCACCCCACCTATCAAGAGCCATTGAGGGTTGTGAAATTGTTGTCGGCAAGTCATCCTGAGTCACCAGCGTTGCCATATCATTGTCAATGCCAGCAGCCCCACCATTGAGCACGGGATGCCCTGCTAGGTCAGTCCCAGTAATGTAAAGTGAAACCTTACCAAGTTCCCCATTTGCTACCAAATCTAGGCTTGGAAAGTCAACCCTAACAGTGCCATTTGCTTTCATTGGAGTGATTTCTCGGGAAATCGCGTATTCAAATTCGTCAGCGATTCCATCTTGATTTACATCGTCTATTCCTTCTCGCCATGAGTGTAGCAGCAACGGCCCACCAAGGGCTTCTATCTCTGTGATTTCTACTGATAGTGGCAGAGGTCTATCCTCTGGCCAAACATTGCCATCCGCCGGTCTTAGGCCACTTGGTGTGTAGGCCAACAATGGGCCAAGAGTAGGTGGGTTGGAATCAATAATTAGAGTAACAGGAGTCCTATCAACAGTAACATCTGTTGCCCCATTCAGTGAAACGCCTGTTGGTCCGGGCCGGAGAATCCATGCTGTGAGATTGACTGCTCCGCTTGCTTGCCCTAAAACAACGCTAGCGGTCCACTGTCCATTGGTGCCACTTGAGGCAACAACTTGGGTTGTACCGTCAATATGTTCAGATTGGATTGTGACTTGAAAATTATCATTAGAAGGTCGCATACTTGAGTCTTCAAATCTGACTTTGCCAGATACATCAACAATAGATCCCGTAGCGATTTCAAATGGGTAAGCGGGAGAACCGCGGGTTGAGAGTAGGTTGCCATCTTGGTTCCTAACTTCCCACGCATCAATTTCCATATCATTTTCAATTGCTTTTGAGCCCATTCCGATTCTTACAACATCATCAGCAAGGTTGACTCCACTAACTGCCCAAGAATCGGCGGCAACATCTAGCCAATCAACATCATCCCAGCCCCACTGGGTTTGCAGATGCCATTCAATTTGCCAACCTTTTTCGATTGGGGTTATTGTGCTCGCTGTTGAGTTGAGGTACACTTGATTTGCGCCTCCCACCTGGGTAAAGGATGGAGTGCCTGTGAGATTAGATATTGAGAAAGAAATCAACTCACCGGATGGGCCCGTCAATGTTAGATTTGCAGTTGCTAATTGGTCACGGGCAAATAAGTGAGTCAGCTCCGTGGTGATGGGTGTTGGACGGTCAGGAAGCCAAGTTTCAGGAACGGATACCACCTCGTTCATCAATAGAGGGGCGTGCTCAACCCCACCCCAAAGACCTACACCACCTTGCCATGCTCCAACCGAGGTTGGAATATTGTATGTGCCGTTACTAGGTTGAGAAGAGTTGACCTGTGTTGCTATGAGAGGGCCGAGCCCGGTGACATTCTCAGTCAGCAAATACTCAATCGATAATAAACTAATATGGGCTATGGCATAATCCGAAATTGGACCCCCAATTAAAATTTCAACTTCAATAGCATTTGATGTCCAATTACGCACTGTTTGGTTTTGCTCAGTAGTAAAAGTGGTTTGATTGAGTGAAGAAATTTGAATTGGGTTAAGATGAAAATAGCCCTCTGAATTTGCATTATTGAATGTAGCAATGGTTGTGTTATATGTACTAATCTCTACCGTCGTATTAGCAGGAGCATCCCCAAAAGTCTCATTGAAAAGTACAACCTTGAAAGTAGCTCCGAGTATAGTCGCATTAGTGGGTGTCAGGAAAGAAATAGAGGCATTCATCCCTATCGTTGAATCACCACCTATCAAAAATTGTGACCTTGAACTTGTACCATTATTATACCGTGGATATCCTTGTCCTTGTTGTTGTTGTTGAGAAGTACCATCGGAAGGGAACACAGGAAAACAAATGTAAGAAATTGGCATTGGACATGTTTGGGTTTGCCAGCCTAATCCTCCCCAAGTAGTGTATCCCGGCCACTGCCACTCAACTTGTCCATCGTCCCCAACATCCACTGAAGCGCCAACCGCTGGCGACGAAAGTAAACCTTGGATTTTGAGATTTTTTAACCAGCCTCCCGGTTGAATCGCAACCTCGACATCATACCATGCAAAAGGTGTAGTCGTCTGCACTGTGTTATTGGCTAGTACACCAGTGTGAATCACCGCGCCAGCCTCATCGCGGAATGTGAGGAGTACACCCGCCCCATAACCCGAGACCGCTAAAGCACGGATTGGGTGAGTTGGGATGAGAGGCACTGAGTCAATGAATAGAGTTGCAAGAGTTGGGTTGGTGATATTACCTCTAGTCTCATTAACATCTAAACTTGGGTCTGTTGTCCATCCGGCAGCCGGCAGATTCTTGGGATTCAATATGCGGGTTGCACCGAGATAGAGCCCGTGGATTTGTGGAGTGATCTGGGGAATTGAAGTTCCCATCTCTAACTTAATTTGGATTGGCCTAGTTTGGTTGACAACCAAATCTCCCTCAAGCCCAAGCAAGGTTGCAGGAAGTGACATATTCTTCCACGGAATCTCCCAAAACGAATCCATTTCTGTAAGGATTGTGGCTTTTACCCAAGTTCCATTCGGAACATCTGCATCAATTTCTAAGGCGTCCAAGCCAAGAAAATCTTGCGGGTAAATTGGGTCGGAAATCCAAGTCCCATATTCCTCAAACCAGTCAACATAGAGGCCGACATCATCGAGATACCATCCATCCGCTTCCAATAACGGGTCGGAATAAAACGAAAATCGTAATTTTATTGATTGGCCACCATATTGGCTGACATCAGCCTCCTTAGTAACCCATGATTTGTTATTACTAGGACCACTCTGTCCATAACAGGTGGGCTTTGCATTACTGCCGTCCATTGCCCACAAGTTGTAGATGTCAGAATTTGGATTCTGGGTCTGTTGAGTATCATAGAAATCTGGTTCATTCTGCCCATAAGGAATCCAAGTACGACCATCATCTGTTGAAATGTAAACAACTCCACCATCCCAACCAGGTTCAGCACATGCGAATTGCTTGAATGAAATTCGCGCATGGCTACCAGCAGGAATTACCAAATCAGGGGAAATCAAATGCGTCCAAGTATTCGGTTGATATGTATCTGAAAAGACAATTCCAGCGTAATAAGAACCATAATCTGGAGTATCTGGACCGTACACCCACGTGTTGTTATGGGCGCGGAATTCCCAGCCTGTGCCCCTTGCAGTATCAATTTCCCAACCTTCTGGAAGTAGAGGTGAATTCTCAAAAGAATCTAATTGGTAAGATGGCCCATTTACCCCATGTGAGGTTAGGTGTTGCCACTCGTCTAACCCTGTGCCGATGTTTCCGTGAGTTAGATTTCCATTATTGACATCTGTGAAATTAAGGTAGAGGTGTGTTGTCTGATTACCCGTCGTGCCCGACGATATCCGTACATCATCAATAAACAACCCTTCTGGAGGGTCTAGAGTTGTACCACCAAAACCTGAGCCTGGGAAAGAATCTGTTTCGAGGTAAACGCGGATGTAGACTGAGGAATTACCGGCAAGTGATTGAGGCAACGGATGAGAAAGAGGTTTCCAGCCTCTTGAGTCATCCACATACATTTGCCCACCAATAAGAACTCCGAAGGATGGCATCTGAGGAGAGAAGGAAGTCCACGTCAAATTGTTGAGTGACCACTCCCAGTTGAAATTATCATAGATATCTCCTTCCATATCAAAATCTACCGCATAATCCAGCATTATTGGGCCGCTAGCATTTGATAGATTTGCCTCAAATGACAGGAAAGAATTGGCCCCATCAGCATAGTAAGTTGATAGATTACCATGGAACCATGAACCAAATTCGGCTCCCGAATTGGTAAGATTCACATTGTCAAGAAACATTCCAGGTCTTTGGACTGTTGAGTTGACATCAGTCCAGACAACGAAACGGAAGCGGACATTACTAGCATTAGAAATTCCAGGAAAATTATCGAGGTTGAAATTTGCTTGTTGCCATCCGGTTGCATTAGGTGATGCCCAGACTTCAAAATTTGAACCGCCACTCCCATTTGGTGACGGGGCGGCTGAATTAATACGATTATTGTAGCCGCCCTGAGGAGTGATGTAATCCCAATTCGCACCGCCATCAATGCTCATCTCAACCCAAGCGCCATCAGCATTTCCGTTAACTGCGCTTGGCGTGTACATATGTTGCCAATATGAGAAAGTGAGATTGAAATTATTGATTACATTTGGAACATAAAAGTCTGGAGATTCCATCCAACTGTGAACTCCATTTGGAAGTGCTTGGTCATCCGAAGTGGCGATGATATACCGTCCCGTGACTCCTCCGATCGGAATCAAGCCACCACTGGATTCACGGCCTGAACCATTGATAGGACCTGCAATTCCCAACATATCGCTAATTTCCCAAACACCAGGTGTACCACCATATTGCCAATTTTGAACTATGCGCTTCAAGGTTTCAAAGTCATTAATTCTGCCAACCGAATGGTTTGCATCCAGACTTAGTGCACCATCAAAGAAATCTGCTGTTGTTGAATTCCAAAGCCCCCAACTAAAGTTGAGTTTACCATTTGCATCCTCAACCCATTCAACGCCAGTACCAAGGTCACTCATACCGTCTTCACTAACTTCTAACCAAGCATCAATCACTTCTTCACCCTGTGGAACTTGGAATCCAGTAACGGTAACATTACCACCACCGGAAGGCGACGAAACAACACTTGGGCCAACCCACATAGTTTGGTTAGCGGAAACTAAGCCTGCCATTGGCATGATGATGAGTAACAGGGCAAGAAGATAGGCTCTCCTTGTATCTGAATTACCCTCCATGGCTCCGCCTCTGCACATAACTGGGTGTGCTCACTTCGTTTGAACTCTCTCCAACCATGACTGAGTTATCGAAATTGTGGGATGAATTAGAGTGAAGCATTCTTAGGATGCCTTCGAGCAGAGGGATATCGGGCGAGTTGAAATGAGCGGCGAGGTGGGTGAATCTACTCGAGTTAGCACGGCACAATTGCAAGCGATTGAAAACCAATTGTTCAGTTTAGTAAGGCAACAAGCCAAACAAAATCATCCAATTGAATTACCTAGACCTGATTTTTGGGCACAGGTTTCAACTCTTCTTGCAAACATCGATATTGAACTGGCTGAGGTCGGAAAATCCGAAGGTTGGAGTGTTAAAGCCCAAAATCTCAGCCGTCGTCAAGGGAATGTCAGAAGGTCTGTTGCTGATCTAACCCAACACCGATTGACCGCTTTTGTTAGACACGCATCCACCAATAATCTAGCATCTGCTCCTTATGGGGATGTTCTTGGAGAAGAAAAAAGTCCACTCAATCCACTTGATTGGCAGAGGCATGATGCCGCTGAGAGAGCGTTTTACGAGGGTCTGAATTCACTAATAGAGAAGTACAAACACCACGTTTCATGGAATGTTTTGCAAAAAGGATTGGTGGGGGAAACCGAGCAAAGCCCAATCGTGAAGCAAGGTACAGTACAGTTAGACTCCTTTGTCAAAGATGAAGGGGGGATTACAGGACAAGGTCCTCCAAAGGTCGTTGTCAAAAAAGTTGAATCTCAACCATATGAAGACCCTGATGAGGATGAAGAACACAGAATTGCCAAGATGAGTGCCTATCCGACTTCTGGGATGGTAAAGCCTGATGTTACAATTGAACAAGATTCACATTCTACAGAAGGCGTGTCGGCAGAAAAAACTGAAGAATCATCTGATTCGGCTAGTGAAGGCATGATTCGTATCAAGATGTTAACGGACTTACCAACATCAATTATGGATTCGAATGGTAACGAGTTAGAATTGATGCAAGGTGATGTTGAATTTTGCGAGGCTGACTTTGCAACTGGATTGATTGCAGCAGGTTTCGCAGAAGATGCTTCCATCTAAGCCCTAAATCATTGTATGGGCCCACTTTGTATTACCCGTTTTTTGCTCGTATTAGCAGAAGTTGCATGGGGCCACTGTGTATTACCCGTTTTTGCTCGTTACCAATTGTGTTTTGTGAAATTTCAGTTCAAGATAGTTGATTCTTCCCGAAGGGCCAGTAATCACAGCGAGTCATCTCTGCGACTACGTTGAAATGCGAACAATGTGAAATCGATTTGGCTTGCCAAATCTTCCATTGAATGAATGTCGAGGCCTAAAGGCCGAGACACAATTGAGCAGAGAGACGCTGCGCTTAGTTGTAATTAGATTGAATCGACATGGGGAGAGCTCTGACGAGGGGCGACAGCCCCTCTCAGAAGCAGAGATACGCTGCGCTTAGTTGTAATTAGATTGAATCGGCATGGGGAGAGCTCTGACGAGGGGCGACAGCCCCTCTCAGGTTAATCAGTTGACATTTCTGAGAGTAATCTCAATGGTTACAGTATCTGGAATTTCCAACCCGTGGACAACCCGTGCAAGCACTGCTTCATCTTTGGTTGAATTGATTTCCAACTCGATTAAACGCTTGTGAACTCGCATTTCCCAATGGTCCCATGTTTCACATCCTTCACCATCGGGTGCTTTCCTGCATGGAACTACTAAGCGGCGGGTTGGTAGCGGTATTGGGCCTCTCATTGAGACGCCTGTTTGGTCTGAAATCTGCTTGATACCATCACACAAACTATCAACATCAACATGGTTCATACCAGTAACTTTGATTGCTGTGATGCTTGCCATGAAGAGACCGACCTGTGAATTTAATTCTCAGTGTTCTCCAAAGTTAGGTAATCACTTTTTCTCAATCTTCATGCAAACGCCAGCAGCCACGGTCTTACCCATGTCACGAATAGCGAAGCGAGACAATTCAGGGAATACTGATGCTTCCTCAATCGCCATTGGCTTGGTTGGTGCGAAACGTACTAGACATGCATCACCAGTTACTAGGAAATCTGGGTTAGGGGTTTTCTGACCCTTGCTTGTCTTCTCAAGAAGTTCAGCGAAGCGAACAGCCACTTGTGCTGTGTGTGCGTGGAATACAGGTGTGTATCCAGCGCCAATTGCCTTAGGGATATCCATCAACTGGATTTGACCGACAAAGGTCTCATCGTGTCGAACGTACATTGGAGGGCTGTCTGTATATCCTGCAACGTCACCACGGCGGATGTCAGTTGCTGAAAGTCCACGAACGTTGAATCCAACGTTGTCACCAGGTTGTGCCTTGTCGACAACTGTGTGGTGCATTTCGATTGACTTTACTTCAGCACTCTTCTCTGAAGGGTTGAATTGTACAGTCTTTCCAGCGTTTAGAGTACCAGTTTCAATCTTACCAACTGGAACGGTTCCAATTCCACCGATCTTGTAAACGTCTTGAATTGGCAAACGAAGTGGCTTGTCAATTGGCTTTGGTGGCAATTGCACACCATCAATTGCTTCAAACAGAGTTGGTCCGGAGTACCATGGAGTGTTGTCGCTCTTGTTGAATACGTTGTCACCAGCAAGTGCGCTACATGGGACGAATGGAATATCATCAGGCTTGAAACCAGCCATTCTTAGTAATCCCTTGACTTCTTCAACAACACTATTGTACTTATCTTGTGACCAATCAACACCAGAGATGTCCATCTTGTTGACGTTTACGATTAGTTCCTTTACACCTAGAACCTTAGCCAAGAAAGCGTGTTCCTTTGTTTGTGCGTTGACACCATCGTTTGCTGCAACATTCAGAACTGCTGCGTCTGCTTGGCTGGTACCGGTAATCATATTCTTGACGAAATCTCGGTGACCAGGCGCATCAATGACTGTAAAGTAATAGTTAGGGGTGAAGAATTCTTTGTGTGCTACGTCGATGGTAATACCACGTTCGCGCTCTTCCTTCAATCCATCCATAACGTAAGCGAAACCGAATCCCGCCTTTCCACGCTCTGCTGCTTCTTTCTCGAACTTCTCAATAATGTGAGCCTCGATGTGCCCGCTATCTAGCATTAAACGACCTACTGTGGTCGATTTTCCGTGGTCAACGTGACCTACGAAAACGATGTTCAAGTGATCCTTGCTCTTATCTTCCCATTGTGAACCCATGGTATATACACTCCTTTGAGTGACCCGCCGACTGACCACCCCTATTTGAACCACTCGCAGATTAATGGTTCCCTGATAAGGTCCCTAAAAGGGACACTGAGACGCGAATTTCCTTATTTATATTTCAGAATTATCTGTACTTCAATAATTTCCGCGTTATGTTGCTGTTTATTGAACACTTGAACCAACCAAGTTCCATCCAAATGATTTCGGAAATCTCCAGTGCTAGAAGTCATCGTCAAACAATAATTATCTGAAGAACAGTCGGAGTCTGTTTGTTGCTCATCTGAATTTGCACTACTGTTGCGCACTTCTTCATCAGTTTCATTGTAGAAATAGAGGTCCATTCTATTGTTTTGATTACAGGCTTGTCCACAACCCATCCCCGGGTCCTCTTTTGGATAAACGATTCTAGTCTTGAACTGATTCAATTTTTGGGAGTTCTCAAAATCATATGTTAGTGGGGCAGTGAACTCTTGACGCGGGTTGTCAGCAGAATTGTTACGCCCAATCTCTAAATCGCTCCAAATTGCGCGTGCATTAACATATACCCAAGTCTCTTCGGTTGAGGTCATTCCTTGGTCATCGGTTACTGTGAGGCGTACCTTCCACTCGCCAGGTGGTGTGGTCCAGGAGTAGGTTTCTCCATCAGCATCATCATCGTTGGTCTTGTCACCATCTCCATCACTGTCAATGTAGATGTTGAGGTCCCACTTCCAAGAAACTAACCAAGCTTCTGTGCCGCCAGCTCTGCTTTCGCTTGCATCTAGGGTTACTGTGGTTTCTGGGTCCCAATCCCTAGTCCCTTCATCCATTGTATCATCACAAATCCAAATGAGGATATAAGTTCCTGAACTAGAAGGGGGGTCGTCATCACAATCGTCATCCTTTTCTGTGAGGATTTCTGCGATTGGGGTTGCGGCATCCTCTGAAAGAATATTCAGCGACATCGTTTTCTCTGTTGCAAAATCTCCATCCGATACTGATAACTTGACAGTATAATCTCCTTCTGAACTATATGTGTGAGATGTTGTTTCTCCTGTCGCAATGTTGGTATCACCAAAATTCCAAGAAAAAGTCAAATCATCATTATCTGGGTCTGAAGATGCTGAAGCATCAAAATTTAGTAACATACCTGCCTTCAAAGTTCCACTTTCTTGTAACGAAAAAGAAGCAGATGGTGCAGAATTAGAACTGAATGACTCTAAACAACCCGGGATTATTGCCGCTAGAAGTAATGTCAAAACGAGAACCTTGGAACTAACGTTATGTCTCTTCATCATGCTATACCGGGTGGCGGTCTATCATCAACCATTCGGTAATGCGTATAGATTATATTCGCTTTCTTTGAACACATTTCACCAGCCAAAACAGACTTTTGAGAATTAATCAAAAACTGAAAAGATTTGCTTGTCGGTTGCCTTTGATTAAATCTTCACCGCTCCAGCCAAATGCTTCGGTGATGCGGCCGAGGGCTGTAGCCAAGCGTTTGACATAGAATTCAGGGTCATATTCAGTTTGTTCAACCCCGGTTTCATCCTCTAGCCAAGCGGCAACCTGCATCGGACTTTTGCTAAAATCGGTCACCAACCATCCAACTTTCATTCCCGGGGTGAAATTGAGTCCTGCAGTAATACGCTGTTTAGCTACTCTAACCTGTACCATCCTATCTGGATTTACATATGCACTGGAGAAGTCTATTACTCCGCCAGCGCCAACTTTTCCTTTGCATGATTTACTAATCACCAAATCTCGTGGTGCGACATTACCATCTTTCACTTTCTTAATCAACGAAATACACATATTGACCGCGGCGTCTGATTCACCATCAAGAATCATCTCAAAAAGTTCAGTCATCGCATCAGTAAGTAAGGTGAAGGAGTCTGTTCTTCTCACTTCATAACCACGTATGAGCAGTTTTGGTTCTGGCCAAATTACTTGACCAACATAGCGCTTTTTCGCCCCGTGACTAAAAAAAGATGAGAGCCCAGTCTCAAACTCTAGTTCGGCCCCTTCTTTGGTGAAGCGGTCTGCTAATTCATCACCAAATTTGACAAGTTCATTTGATGCCTCATCCCAAGCAGTACGGTCCTCTCCCTCATCAGGTTCCTTGAGGGGAGCATCTTCTCTGACAGGTGCTTCTACAAACACGCTGTCAGTGTCACTGTAAACCACATGGTTTCCTTCTTCATCGAGTTGAGTGATGATATCCTTAATGTTGGACCTTGCCCAAGCGGTAATTGATGAACCCAAATCTTCGTGGGTGAAACGATAGAATTTGGAGGCAAAAACTCCGTAAAATGAATTCATTAGAATTTTTACCGCGTATTGCATTTCATCATTGAATTGCTCTGCTACTTTGTCACCTGACTCTTGTGCTGTTTTGAGAGCAGCCTTGTGGTCGGTTCGTAACTGCATCAAATCTTCAAGGAGGCGGGGAATTAATCCTCGACGAGTTTCCACCGGTAGGAACTTCGCTCCGAGTGGAGATTCGTGGAAACCAGATTCTGGGACTTCATCGGGGCGGGTGGTTTTGTCAATTCTTGTTGTATAACAAATATTGTTTGAAATCATGATTGAAGGGTACATTGATTTGAAATCGAGCACGGCGATCCAACGGGAAACACCCGCTTCAACCTCGTGCACATAACCCCCAACAATTTGCTCCCCACGGCCACCCCTATTTGTTCGAGGTACCGCAATGTTTTCTCTGTCTGCTATTCTAATGACAAGGCTATCAATCCATTGTGAGGTGGTTCCTGAAATCGCTACTTCTAGGGGAACCGCTGCTACAGATGCTAATGCTTCTTTTCTCTTGACTGCGGATATTTCTTTCAAGATTTCTAATGGCAAAATCGTATCTTGAACACAATATTCCATTACAACATCTGGTCTTTCAGCCCATTCTTTATCCATCTGAGATGCATCAACATCCATCTTTTGTAATTCTTCGTTTTCAGGCCAAAGCAATCTACAGACATATTTGAGAGTCTCACGCTTTGGCCGCAAAACCATCCTTGCCTGCCACCAAGCATCAAGAACACAGCGGCCATGAATTCGCCAAGTTCTGCGGTTTGAATCACGGCTAGGGTTCAATCGCTTTGCTTCACTCTCAATAATCGGTACTCGACCCCAGCCGAACAAATATGCTCCACTTGAGAAATCTTTCTTATTGGCAAGAGATTTCATACGAGCTTGCAAACGTGGCAAATCAAAATTATCTATATTGTAGCCAGTAATTATGTCTGGGTCAGTTTCTCTGACCAATTTACTGAGTCCTGCAAGAATTTCTTTTTCAGTTCCTTGATACTGATGAGTTTGCCTTTTGTCACCTTGCTGGATAACTGCTGCTGCACACAGAATAGTTTCCTCAACAATTGATGTCTCAAGGTCAAAAGACATCAAGACAAAAGGTGTTGGAAATGGCTCACAGCGTACAACTTTTGTAAAGTCACAAGTTGCTATCAAGTCAACCGGATAAAGTCCTGAACCACCAATCTCACGAATTTTATCCGCAGCCTGAAGTCTTCCTGAATCACCCTTTTCTGATTCGGGTATTTCTTCTAACAAAGTATCTGGAACATTTGAACTGGCCCACAAGACTTCAACTTCCGTAGAAATATGTGGGCCGATATCATTGTCCATAAACAAGCGATTAATGAAGGGAATATCAGCACTTGTCACGGTCCAATCGCGCTCTAATTGCTCCCTTACTTTTGGGCCAGTTGAAACGGCCCATGGCTGAGAGACTTCAACTCGCCAATGTGGCTTCACGCCCATTTCTGACCACTTGTCAACTGGTTCGTGTATTTTTGTGACACCTTTTGTTGCCCTAACTTGGCCCAACAAATCTTCAAGGTTTGTTGGAGTAGTCGGTCTTCCGGGAACTGATATTTCAAGCCACGGCCGTACTCCAGTAACCAATAATAGAACGGAATGGCCCTCGCGCGCACGGCACCACAACTCAATCACTGTTTCAGGGCCTGAGTCGGTATCTCTCCCCATGTAGGAGCCTTGCACCACGCAACTTTGCACAGTTGAAAGCACCATCCAATTCACCCGACATGGTAAGAGCCCAAAGAACCCTCGCAACCCGAAAAAGGGTAACGGTTGATAACCGAGTCCACGTCTTGGGGTTTGAATGAGCCGCCGCGGGCAGGCAAAGGTGATTGAAAATGAGTAATGATGTGTCAATTGATTGGGACTCCATGACTTTTAGTTTCACACCAACTGACATGATGTATCGCTCAACTTGTAAACAAGGTGAGCAATGGCAGGAAGGTGAGTTAGAGCCTTATGGTGACATCACAATTTCACCAGCCGCTGGAGTCCTAAATTACGGCCAAGGGCTGTTTGAGGGAATGAAAGCCCAACGCGGCGTCAATGGTGGAATTGTTCTGTTCCGCCCCGAGCGAAATGCTCAGCGTCTAGCTGATGGAGCGAGAAGATTAGGTATGCCACCAATACCGGAACAAATGTTTCTCAATGCTATTGAACAAGTTGTAGCGGCAAATGCACGTTGGGTACCACCGACTGGAAAAGGTGCACTATATGTTCGACCAGTTCTCTGGGGTACAGGTGCGATTCTTGGAGTAGCACCTTCACCTGAATACACTTTCATGATCTATGTTTGTCCGGTTGGTCCTTACTTCAAAGGAGGTATGCACCCTATTGCACTGAAAGTTTCAGACGAGTTCCACCGCGCTGCCCCTGGGGGTTCAGGTGCGGTCAAGGCAATCGGGAATTATGCGCCTGGCATGATGCCTAGTAAGAATGCGAAAAGTGATGGGTTTGCTGAAATTATCTATTTGGACGCTGTTCATCACAGATACATCGAAGAAGTGGGTGCAGCCAATTTCTTCTGCGTTAAGGATGGAATAATCTACACACCTGAACTTACGGGTACCATTCTCCCAGGAATAACACGTGCGAGCATTATTGACTTAGCACGACACAGAGGATACGAAGTTAGGGAAGAAAAAGTGGATATTCAATTTGTCTTAGAGGCTGACGAATGCTTCTGTGCTGGGACGGCAGCAGTGATTTCACCAATCGGTGCTATTTGCCAAGGTGAAATCTGTACATCTTATTGCAATAATCAGGTTGGACCTGTGACTCAAGAACTGTATGACTTGCTAACCTCTATTCAAGTTCAAGCAGGTGTTGATGAATTTGGCTGGATTCGAGCCGTACCAACAGCCGAAATAACCGTTGAGTAAAATGAGTGAAACCATCTCAAAGTTTCCATTTTTGCTTCCTTCATTGTTTTCAGTGTCAAATATTATGATAGACATTTATCAAACAATTCACCACTATTCTTAATATTGGTAAATGAATCACCTGCCTATGGAAATGAGGGGATACTCTATCTTACTGGTTTGCATAATTATTATTTCAAATCCAGTTATTAATAATCAAACCGAAGTATTTCCTCAATCTGAGTTAGGAATGTCAGATGCGCAATATCAAACACATACATCTTCGGTTCAGTATGAGACTGTTTGTGATATTCCATCAAGGCTACAACTCCAATATAATGTATCAGGAGGGGCTTTTAATGGCAATTTAGTACATTGCGGGGGTGTTCAAATACCTCAAGGATATACTGTTGGAGTAGTAATTTACCTAATTGATATGACTAATGGTGACTTTCTTCAAGAGCAGGTAATATTCCCATATAACCCGATTAAAACAATTCCATTCTCCCTTATCTTAGGCTCATCTAGTCCTTATTATGGCTGGGAAGTAGGAGCCACTCCTTTCTATGTATCAACCCATAACAACACTTCATCAGCGCTTTCGGATTGGGGCCCAATGAATGGTAATCAAAATTCACCCTCAATTCTCGGAACTCGAGAATCTCTCAGAACATATGCTTCAGTTGGGAGACCTCCTGGAAGATATGATTGCCAACCTCATAATCAAACATCACCTTTCGTGGATTCAAGAATTGTTGTGAAGAGTACTAATCCCTTATTGACTATGCCAATCGT
Organism: Methanobacteriota archaeon; assembly: GCA_016845345.1. Taxonomy (GTDB): domain Archaea; phylum Thermoplasmatota; class Poseidoniia; order Poseidoniales; family Thalassarchaeaceae; genus MGIIb-Q1. Next base: position 20,497 of record JAERSV010000085.1, on the reverse strand, counting down.
AATTAGTTCATCTAAATCATGGTGTAATTCTCTAATCATAGACCGATTGACCTGGATAGACTACGAATTTCAATCACATCCATTCACCCATTCTGCCGCGGGTATAGCGAACAACCATCATTTTGAAGTTGAGACGCGCCTTCTAACAAACGATAGAACAACACCTCTGTCTTATGACAATGTAGCAGGTGAGGTTGGTTACAAATTAGTCCTCGGAGTCAATCCTGGTACAACCCAGACAAATGGTTTCCTTCTTGATGGGGTAGATTACCAACTTCCTTCAACATATTATGGTGACTGGTTAATCATTGAAACACGAGGGCGCGTGATTTCGGGTTTGGGTACAAGTATGTCACCTCCGCACATCGTGATTAGTTCAACTGATTGGAGGCCAGTATATACAGACGGCGCATACGCGGATTATGATAAAAACGGGGTATTAACTCCTTCACCATATTATACACTACCCGTCGAAGCAATCGGTATGACTACCGGTTGGGTAGAATTTGGACAATTTAGTTATTCTAATTTAACACCTATTCCCAACGTGGTTATTCGACAGATGCCGACTATTGGTACTACTCACCCTCAGAATTCAATAAGACACAACGTAATGAGCCCACACTCCCCTACAGGATTTATTGAAGAACAGCCGCACCACCCGGAACTGAATTACATGACTGGATTTACAACTATTGCAAATACAAATCAGTGTCCTCAGTATTTTAGTTTAGTATGGGAATTAGATTCAACACTTACATATTCGATTAATTCAGTTCCGGGTGTGATTTTTTCAAGAACAGATAATTTCAATAGTCAATCTCATCAAACATACACCAGTTTCCTCCCATATAGCAATAATAATTACAAGGTGCACATGAATTTAACCGAACATGAATATTGGTCTTCAGACACCGTTTCCATCTATACAATTCATGATGTTGAATATGATTTTGCGGCTGGTTGTATTCCGACAAACCTTGCAACCCCCCCGGGTTCTACCCCCTATTCAGTACAAATCATTCAAAGTAATCAACATTCCACATACTTAAGAATATTTTAGAGTGATAAAATGGCACGAACAGGAAAGGAGAAGAAAACAGCCAGCCTGTTGCTTATTCTTCTTCTAGGACTTACCTTCAGTGATTACTTTTCTACGGATGAAGAATTTGGACTAGGATTATCTACTGAGTTTTCGCCTCTCAATGAGTATTATCCCAATCAATCAATTGGATTTTACGAGCGTCTGTTTTTCAACACCACAATCAACTCTTCATCTCAAGATGGATTCAATTGTATTAGAAAAAAAATAGTTTGTTATTCAATCCAAGAGGATTTCCTTGAAATTATGCTTTTCTCAGATAATTTAAGTTTGATAGCTACAGAATCAATTCAATTTGTAAATGAGATGAACAATTCACGGATGTTTTGCGGAATTTCACCTGATATAATTCGGCAATACTCCGACCGTACTCACGTATTCATTTCAAGTAATTGTAGATTCATTTGGCATGATGAACCTCTCAGATATGGCCCACATATCATCTTAGAACTGTTCCATAATAACAATAGCAACCAACTGCACACAATTGATTCACCAGAATTTAATAAACCAATATTGCGCACCATCGTTTCTAACGAATATAGAGCACCTATTCCTGTTATTATTTCACACGTTAGTGCATTTGGAATTGATGATGAGAATCATTATCCGTTTTATGCAAATAATATAACGATAGATCCTCTGAATGAAAGCGGTTCTAAACGGAATCACATGTTATTCTTCGGTTATACTCAAGGCCAAGGGCCTATTTGTGATATTACTGCTACAAAAACCAACAAAACTTCATTAGAATTACTCATATTCTGTGAAGATGTTAAGATTATATCAGAATCCCTTGATTTATTGTATAAACTCACTGGTAAAGAACTAATCAAACTTACCTTAAATGAATCTAATGTATCAATTACCCCATTATTGAGAATAACTGGTGGCGAGGGCTGGCCGATGATTGGAATTCGCCACTTCAGTTTCAAAGCAAATACGGCTTTGATTTCCCTAGATACTGTTGCAGAAGGTTATCATGTGGAAAATATGATAGTCAATAATTCTGGGTCAAATGAATTACCTCTTGGTGCGAATAATCTAATCTTATTTGATTATCTAAATAATACAGTTGAAACCATCAGAGCTCCACGTGTTAAAGGCTATAATTGGGATTTTTATTCTACTTTTGATTCAGTATTCCATTTGGATGATGGCACCGTGGCAATAGTATCGACTCGTGGTTCATTCTCAAATGGTGAAGGTGGCGAAAATATTTCCGGTATAATTGATCCAATTTGTTCTCTTAATGGAGGCAATGATTCTACACCCTACAATAGGGGGTTCGTATCACTTAATAGAAGTACCATGACATGGGATAATCATCATTGCTCTTTTGAAGATGCAAGAGATGGTTTGATTCCGGTTCCGGATGCTATTGCTACCATTAGTAATTCAGGCAGAATTATTTATTCCGCGAACGATACGGTGAATCAAACGCTTACATTTATTTCAGTGCCGTGGATAACCACCAACCAACAAGAAGAAAATGATGACCCTCCCCAAACAGATTTGAACAATTCAACGAGTGAGGTGTCTGTTGGTCTCAACAACTCTCTGAACGAAACTCAGGATGATGAACAAAATAATCCTGATAATAGCACTGAAATGAACGATGGTCAGAATGATTCTCAAATTGTTGAAGACATAATTGAACAAGAGCAACAAGCCTCAAAAGAAATTATTAAGAATGATAATAACAAGGATTCATTACCTGACGAAATTGAGGCTAACACCTATATTGACATAAATTGGCAACAAATCATGATTGGAATATTACTTTTAACAATAATTTTGGTCACTATTGTATCTTTTAGGAAAAAACGGTATAGAGGACCATGGCGGTAAGTATTTACAGATTTTTCACTCAACTCAATGTACCATATAGATTCAAAACACGCGAAGGAAAAATCGGCGTCTATTCGCTACTCAGTGAGACGATTTGTTTACCTCAATTAAAATTCAGGCTGGAGTTAATGAATTTGGCTGGATTCGAGCCGTACCAACAGCCGAAATAACCGTTGAGTAAAATGAGTGAAACCATCTCAAAGTTTCCATTTTTGCTTCTTTTTTCGTTTTGGGCCTTTTGACCTAACCTGCTTTCGTTGTGAACGGGCTTGCTTGTCTCCGGTCTTTGGTCCGGCTTGTTTTGCAGCAATCTCTTGCTCTTTTAGTTCACGTTGCTGGCTTCGCCACTTGCTTCCAATCGCTTGCATCACTGCTTCTTTAGAAGTAGTACCAAGAGTAGCCTGCAAATCTTTCTTCGAAAGCCAAAGGCGACCTTCTCTTTGTGATGCACGCTTTGGATGCTGAGTATCAGCCTCTCGCTTCATCTTACTCAATCCAATATTTCGTGCCGCTAGAGCAAGGGTGTCAAGGGTTGGGTCTGAAACTGCCGAATCTTTCGAAACTCGGCGCCCTTGTTTACGAGAAAGTTTGGTATTGAAATATCCCGGCCAAAGCACAATTCGGTCTGGATTGTGGTCGGTCATGGCTCTCCCTCAACTTCTGTCGGGGAACTCGTACCCTATCAGGGCTACGGGAAAATCACTCGTCAATTAGGACACCGTTTAGAACGCCATCCTTTCCAGGGCGAGAAGTAAGTCGGACTTTTCCTGCATCTGTATCAACAACTGCTCCCTTTGTGACGATATTTCGGCGAACATAGTTGACATCTGCAGGGCTTTCAATCACAGTAACCATGTTGGCTTTCTTGGTGACACCTTTCTTTGGGTCGTTAACATTGACAACGTTGTCAGTTAGAATACGAACTGTTTGAAGGCCTGAGCGCTTTCGGTACACTTTACGAACTGGTTCGCCAATTGATGCGAATTGTTTTTCGGATGCAATTTCGGTTCGACGCTTGCCACGGTAGCGATTTGGTCGCTTCAAGCGACCTCCAGTTGGCTTGCGTCTTGAGATACCATGCCAGTGTGCCATTATCATCCCTCAGGGATGCGGCCGACCTGCTTCCCTTATTTGAAAGCCACGATTAACGTGTAGTTCAGCCGTTGGGGGTTATATAATCAGTATTAGCCGCCACAATTGAGGAAGAAAGCGATGATGGAAATCAGCATGGAATTACCCGATGTACCCGGCTCATTAGCAACTGTGACAGAAGCATTAGCAGAATCGAATATCAATATTGAAACAATTTGTGCGATAGGTAGAGTCGCGCCAAACGTTGCGCTGGTTACCAAACAAGTGCCTCAAACTAGAGCCGTGCTTGACAAACTCGGAATCAACTACACGGTTTCAGAATTACTCAAAATGGTAATGCCAGACGAACCGGGGGTTTTGGCTCAATTTTCTCGCCGTCTTGCTGATGGTGGAGTCAATATCAGATCAATTTACATTCTTTCGAAGTACAAAGGCGATACTGAATTGGTGTTCAGTGTTGATGACCCGGAAAAAGCACGCGAATCACTCAATATTCACGAAGCAGTCCCTCCGTGATTTATTGACAGGTGCCAGAAAACCGGCTGATGATTTCACCTGATTCATTTTTCATCCATGCTGTTACTTTGTCAGCCGGGATTAGTGGCCCAACCCCTGCTGGGGTGCCAGTAAAAATCAGGTCGCCCTCTGAAAGGTTTTCATTTTCTTTCAGCGAATTAATCAAAGTGCTAATTGAGTGAACCATCAATGAGGTGTTGGATTCCTGTCTTACATCCCCATTCACTGAAATACCGATGTTGTAAGCCCCATCTTTGTAAGGAATCCATCCGCCAACAACTGCAGCACCGGGGAATCCTTTAGCTTCTAACCATGAAGTTCCCTTTGATTTCGCCACAGCCTGAGCCGTGCGGTCAGTGGTATCACATCCAACTGCCATCATAACAGGCTCAAAATTTCCACCAATTTTAACAACTAACTCAACCTCATGTTCAATTTGGTTTTCTGAGTTTCCTAAAGCAATTTCAACTCTGCCATCTTCATCAGCCTCAATTATCGCAATGGGTGGCATGAAGAAAAATTTGGGAGTTGGGTGTGCTACTCCACCCATCTCTTCTGCATGGGCATGGTAGTTTCTCTTAACCCCCCAAGCACCGTTCATGGTTTTGGCATGGGGTGATGGTTCTCAAGGTTGACCCATCAAATAATCCGAGAGTTGAAGGGCGGGGTGCTAACCCCAAGAGTTGTGGCAAAGGATTGGAAGTTGAAGCAGAGAAAGCCAGTGCGGCACAAAAAAATCCGTGGTTTGATCGGGCGCTTGACTGAACCTTTGGCTTTGGAGGTGGACCTTTCGTCTACTTTTCTTGAGCAAGCCGAGTATGGTCCTTGGTCGCTGTTAATTGTCAATAAATCACCTTTGGCAATGGAGGTTTTACCAGAAGATGAGGGAGATAGAATCGCATTCCCAACACTACGCGGGTGTTTGGCTTGGTCTCCAGAAAAAAAATGGTGTGAGGTAGACCATGGTGCAATTCCTTTTTTGCTGAATGGCGCTGATTGCATGACCGCAGGGATTCATTCTGCCTGTGAATCAATAGAAGAAGGAGACTTAATTTGGATTCGCGACCAAGAACATGGCAAGCCGTTAGCGATTGGTTGGGCAACAATGAATGCTGCAGATATGATTGCTGCAACCTCTGGAAAAGCAGTGAAATCAATCCATCATGTTGGGGATGAATTGTGGGAATTAGAACTTTAAATTCAAGGTGGCGATAACATGAAGTTTGATGTAGGAAGCCATACCCCCTATAACTATGAAAAGAGGTTTGGCGCTCGTTCTTTGCGCGCTACTCCTAGTTCCTACTGTCTTAGCAAGTGAAGGAGGTGTCAACAAGGATTTAGACCTTGAAGGCACATCAATTTCAGCAATCAGTACCCCAACTGCGTCAAGCGATGGTGTAGAATTTGATATCACTGTAACACTTGACCAAAATGCTGCAAACAATGGAACCAATGTTTCGTGGACATGGCAGGTTTGTCTCAATAGTGGAGTATGTCTTGCCCCTGTACCTGAAGATTTGACTTCTTCAGATGGTGGGACTACTTGGGCTACCACGATGACTCCAGTTGATGATCACTCGTACGTTAATTATCGCATCACACTCGAATATACAGATGGTAATTCAACCACTTACCCCGATTCAGGTTGGGGCGGAAAAGTTTGGTCTGACTGTTGGGTTGATGGTAATAGTTCTGGAGGAGATGGGTGTGAGGGTGATGGTTTGCCTGGATTCACAATGTTAGCAACTATCAGCGTTATCGGCATTATGGCTATTGCAGTACGAAGAATGAAGAATTGAATTATCTAGTCAAATTGAGAATTAATTCATAGTAGTAATCACTTAGACCCGAGCGAGTTACCGTAAGGTTGGGCGGGGTTGTTAGAATGGCCGGTGAAATGACGATTAAGGAAATCAATAGATTGAGAAAAGAGTTCTCTGCTGACAAAGATGCGAGAATAGTTCAGAACGCTGTGACCCAAACCACGGTTCAGGAAATTGCGCTTTCTCGTGAGGTTGTTACATCAACAGATTTCACCTTCTCTACCAAAATTGATGAATGGAAGGTAACCAACCAGAAAGCTAGTGGGCGCTGTTGGTTATTTGCTGTATTGAATTTGATGCGACCAGGTGCAATGGAAAAGATGAATATCAAAGAATTTGAGTTTTCACAAGCATATGTACATTTTTGGGACAAATTTGAGCGAGCGAATCACAATTTAGAAGCGATGATTGTCACCTCAGACCGTGACTTAGATGACCGAACGATTGGCTTCATTCTTGATAATCCAAGTGAGGATGGCGGCCAGTGGAACATGGCAATCAATGTCATCAACAAGCATGGTATGGTACCAAAATCTGCTTACCCCGAATCTCAGTCATCTTCCTCAACTCGCTGGATGAATGCTAACCTGCGCCTACTCGTGCGCTCAATTGCAAGTGAAATTCGAAGCATGATTGATGGTGGTGGCTCAAAGGCTCAAGCAAGAGCGCACAAAAAGAAACGAATGGAAGATGTTTGGAGACTGTTGTGCATTCACCTTGGAACCCCTCCAACAGAGTTTGAATGGTCATGGAGAGACAAAGACAACGAGCATCATACACGAGGTACAATGACGCCGCATGAATTCTTAGAAGAATTCGTGACTATTGATTACAATGATTATGTCTGTCTTGTGAATGACCCAAGAAACGATTTGATGCAAACCTACACAGTTGATTTTCTGCAAAATGTGGTCGGTGGACCACCTGTTGAGTACCTGAATATTTCAATTGAAGAAATGAAAACTGTAACTAGAAAATTATTGGAAGATGGCACCACTGTTTGGATGGGTTGTGATGTCGGCAAACACATGCACCGCAAACTCGGGATTTGGGATGCTAAACTGTTTGAATTCGAAGAGATGTATGGAATTGAGTTCGGATTAGACAAAAAGGACAGATTGGACTATCACCATTCTCTAATGACTCATGCAATGCTGTTCACTGGTGTTGACGCTGATAAAAACGGAATCCGTAAATGGCGAGTTGAAAATTCATGGGGCGCGAAGAATTCCGGTGAAGATGGTTATTACACGATGAATGATTCTTGGTTTGACCAATACATGTTTGAGATTGCAGCACCGAAATCATACCTCACCGCTGCAATGCGCAAGGCGCTAAATACTGAGCCAGTTGTATTACCTGCGTGGGACCCAATGGGCTCGCTTGCTTGTTCCAACTGTGGTAGCGACGATTAGAACCGTTGATGTCTGATGAGTTCTTCGGCCAAGTTATGTCGGACCACCAAGAGGGCTTTGTGCCGCTAATTTTTCACAAAGTTTCAGCGGATGAAATGGAATCTCGCTCATCTGAATTTCTTGAGATGATGTCTAACCGTCGCACAACTCGGCATTTCTCTACACGTTCGGTTTCACGCACATTGATTGAGAATGCAATCCTGACTGGAAGCACCGCCCCATCTGGTGCACACCTGCAGCCGTGGACTTTTGTGGCAATCTCGAATCCAGACTTGAAAGCAAAAATAAGAGAGGCCGCAGAAATTGAAGAAAAACGATTCTACGAAGAGAGAATACCTGACGAATGGGAAGAAGTCTTGGCACCCTTGGGCACTGACTATGTGAAGGAACACATCACCGACGCACCTTGGGTGGTTGTTCTTTTTCGTCATACCCAAAGAAAAAGAGAAAATGGAGAGTGGTCTCCCACTTATTACTCTCAAGAATCGTGCGGGATAGCAGCAGGGATGTTCATTTCTGCAATTCATAATATGGGTTTAGTGACGCTCACTCACACACCTTCACCGATGGGTTTTCTCGGTGATATATTAGGACGAGGAGAACATGAGAAAGCGATGTTGTTGATGCCTGTTGGTTATCCCTCTGATGGAGCTGAAGTCCCAAATCTTCAGCGTAAAGAGCTGGATGAAATTTCAGATTTCATTGAGTGAGTAGGTGATGCTCACACAATCTGCTGAGCAGACGTCGTGATTCAATTCCCCACTGCAACATTGTAACTTTTGCACAAGACCTGTCATCAGTAAGTTCGCCAGCAATCATGCCTGGAGCCGCTAAGTCAGAAGGAACTAGAGGCAGGTTTGAACCATTTATTGTAAATGAGATACCACCCTCTTTTCTGATTTCAGCAGTGATGAATCCAGCGACTGAAACTTCATCCCCTTCCGCTTCAACCCCTGCTTCCTTCAGTGTGGTTCTTAGAAATCTCTCAATCGCAGATAACAATTGCTTCGAATCATCTTCGCCAGCAGATGCTGGTAAACCATGCTCATGTTCACCTGATGCGGCACCGTATGCACCAAGAAACGGCAAATCGGTATCATGTTGAGCGAGTAGGTCTCCCAATCCCCGACCCAATCCTTTCTTGGGATCTCCCTTTTTGGGGGTTTTACTCATTTTTCTCACCAAATCCCCACACATTCATCAATGCATTTGACAGGTTTAGGTAATCCTGACCACCAGCACTTTTTGGGGCGTGAATATGAATCGGCGTCCCATGACTTGGGGCCTCAGCCAAACGAATGTTTCTCCTAATTGGTGGATCTACAACTAAGTCCGGAAATGTCTCCCTAACCTGGGCGGCCACCTGTCCATTGAGCAAGGTTGGAGCGTGCATTGTCATCAAGACTGCGTCAACACCTAACCGTGGATTGAGGCGATGGCGAATTTCACGAATTGTTGAGGCTAGGAGGGCTAACCCTTCTAATGCGAAATACTCGGTTTGAACTGGGATTACAACTGAGTCAGAAGCGACTAATGCATTGATACTCACAAGACCGAGTGAAGGTGGAGTATCTATCAAAATCAAATCGTAGTGGGGGAGGAGTGCCTCCAAACCTTCAGCAAGCCTTCTTTCTCTACCAAGTTGTGAAATCAGTTCTTCCTCAATTCCTACCAGTTGCCGGTCTGCAACAATTAGATGGAGATTATCAACACCGGTTGCATGACGGGCGCGGATTGCGTCTTCAGGAGTCAGCATTAGAGTTCTAGTTCCATATCTGATTCTTGATTTATCAATTCCAAATCCTGTAGCACAATTGCCTTGGGAATCGCAATCGACAACTAACACTTTGACTCCTTGAATGGCTAAATGGGCAGCCACGTTGATGACTGTGGTGGTTTTTGCTACCCCACCTTTTTGATTGATTACAGTTACAACGCGAGCACGTCCATCGGGTGTTGGTGCAGCCCGGGGAAGGTCCAACGGTTCACGAATCTCGGCTTGACCAAACTCTGTAGATTGCGGAATTTGTACCTCTTGCTCCTCAAATTCAACATCAATGACCATCGGTGCTGGTTGGGCATCGGGAATTGAATCGTCACCGTCTCGCATCATTGCACCGAGAAGTAGCGGCGGCTCAAACACTCTTGAGGGTGACGGGGCAAAATTAGGTGTTGGTAGAGGTTTTGACCCACCCTGCCATTCTGCCGGTCTCTCCATCAATCGCATAGGAAAGTGTGTGGTCCATCTCACTTTCAGCCCACTCTCGTTGGCCAAATACTACAACTGATCCTTCCTGTAATCCATCTATTAGGTCAAGAAGGTCACTGGCTTCAGGTGGAACTGTTAGCAGATATCCGATTGATGTGTCATCAGATAATGAACCGCCTGAAGCGATATCAGAGGCAAGTATTGGATAGCGATTAGGGTCAATTATTCTTGCTTCAACTTGTTGAAGGGTTGCAGTAGTAGGAATACTTTCTCGCCGATGGGCTGGTTTATCATCCCCACCAATTGAACCCTTGTCAAGAACAGAACAATTTTCAGTTCGCTCTTCAACCCTAACCCAGCCAGCATCGTTATCATCAACCCAGCTGACATTCCATTCGGTTAAACCATGACTTCTATCATCAATAGCGCGATAGACATATCCACCAGAAGCCAAAGCGGCAGATGCTTCTTCGGCTTGTAAAGTCTGATTGATAATACAGGCAATAGCTTGCTCAAGCGGCCATGACCTATCCTCACTACGGTCTGGCATGTGGAGGCCGCTGCTTCCCCAATTCTCATTTCCAGAAAGTGCACCAGAATTATCTCCTGGACGGTTACCATAGGATGATTGCCAATCAATCATACCTTCACCGCTAGAATCACTTGTTCGCACAAGTGTATACTGCAAACTGATGGAACCTTCTGGCAGTGTTCTGTCAAGTATGTATTCAGCTAATACCCCACAGTCTGGTGAATCATAACGACTCTTTTCAAGACGAATGTCAACCTGTTGTTGGACTGCCCAAGGGGACGAGGGGACGATGTAGAGAACCATGTTTGCCCGACCTACACACCCCTCAACTTCTGTGTGTGCCATGTTGACCTGAAGGCCCATTTCATCTCCTACAGAGATTACACCACCAACCGCCCAGCGCCAGTTACCACTAGTTCCAGTCTGTCCCTCTTCGAGCAAAGAGTTGCCAAAAATTGGAGTAAGTTCCACTGGTTTTAACGGTAAAAGAAGTTCTGGCATTAAGTCAGATAGTGCATCATCAGGTACGCCATAAGAAAGTGCTTCTACAACGGTTTTCTCACCTTGATTATCAAGAGTTACTGAACTATGGGTGCTTAACAAAGCCTTGCTGGTTAACTCTGTCCAAGACTTAGAAGTCTGTGCAAACGAATATCCTGAAATCGGCCCAACTGGTACAGAGCACATGTTGTCTGTTCGGTCCCCAAGCCAAGTTTTTGATGATACGGTGGCTGAAAGTTGGTGATTTAATTCCTGTTCAACTGCTAAGAAAGTTAGCCCGTATGCATCTCTTGCTTGCACTACACCAACCAAATTGGAATCGGATGGATTTAGCAATTCAGAATTTCCGCCTTTGGCTACCGCTATATTTCCTGTACCGGTGAAATCAACATTGAATTTCTCACAGACTTCTGATAAGGCTCCATTGAGGCGGTTGTCCAATTCACGTACCATTTCCTCGCCTTCAACATCGAAGGACCCAGTAGAGATAGCAAAATTCATTTCATCTCCATATTCAATTGGCTCGGCAACGAATGGGTCTAGATTATTGGTCCACCACCAGTATCCACCACCAGCGATAACGAGGATTACAAGCAAGGTTGCGATTGTGGATTTACTGGTTAGTGTCCCAAGCAAGGAACCACCAGCAAGACGGTTTGGTTGAATAGATGGTAGAGGTGTTGGTTCATACTCTTCTTCTTCAAACAACTCTGCCTCGAACACTTCGGCTTCAAAGATTTCATCTTCATCGTCAATAAGAAGGTCGTCATCAGATTCAACATCTAATTCTGCAACATAGACTTCGGCCTCAAAAACTTCTTCCTCAATTTCGGCCAACCCTTCAGTTGACTCGTGGCTAACTTCTTCCTCCTCAAGTAGTAAGATTTCATCATCATCATCTGTAGCGAATGATTTCAAGAGTCGGTCAACCAACTCCTGCTTACGCCCAGAAACCTTCAACCCAGCGTCTTTGCACATTGATTTCAGGTCTGCAACTTTGAGCGCTACCAGTTGCGCTGCAGTTGGATTAGAATCGTCGACCATTCTGTGACCCAATCACATTGGGACCACTTAGGGCTTTCAACCCCTTCGGTATTTAGCAGGGTGCACATACGATTTTACATTGACAAATAATTCTCTGAGAATGCTAAAATCCCGTGCTACGCACGGGTTTTATAATCTGCAAATATGAATTGTGCTTATTGCATTCCTTCTGCTTGACGCTGCCACTCAATCTGTTGGTCAGTCCATCCTAAGGCACGCAATTGCTCATCGGTGTAAACCGGTTGGGCGGGTGCAGGTTCGGCTACTGGCGCAGATTCAGCAACTTCTGTAACAGGTTCACCAACTTGTTCAGGTTGGGCGGGTGCAGGTTCGGCAGGCGCAGGTTCCTCTGTTACCTGAGGTTCAGGCGTTTGTACAGATTCATCAATTTGCGGGGTTGAGTCTGGTTGTTCAGATAGAGATTCTAGAATATCTCCCTCTCCTTCCCCAGTCTGTTCTCCAGTCTCGGACATCGTTCCGCGCTCCTCCTCAGCCTGCTCGAGCACTTCTTCTTCGGTGGTCTTTTTGTCAGGCGAATCTGGTTGAGCCACTTTCTTCCAAGCCTTTCCTGCTTTGTGAGCACCGATTCCAGCGAAAATTGCTAGAAGAAAAGAAATCGCAGCCAGTGGCGCGCATATTGGTTGATTCCAATGTGGCGTTACCTCGGCGTCAATTGTTGCTCGGAATCCCTGTATCTCTGGTGGATTTTCGTATTCAAAGACTAAGCAATATTTACCTGCTGGGACCTCAAAAGAAACAGTCACCTCCATACCAATAATCATGGGTGTGATAGAACCATACTTGTACTGTGTTCCAAGGGATTCAATGGTTTGGCCCTGCATCTCATTACAAGGTGTAGGGAATAGAGCAAGTCTGAATCCAGTGTTTGCTCCATCAACACGGTAACTTACCAACCTGACATCAACAGGAATTGTTGTAACTCCTCCAATCTCTATTGGAATCCCTGGTAGATTCAAATCGTGCTGGAATGAACCTGAAAACTCATCATTACCATCCCATATTTTTTGGCTCATCAATTCAATATCTTGTGCTTCCCAAGCGGCTGGGTGAGTCGGGTCATTTCGATTTAGAATATCAACCTCTTGACTGAATTCATGGGGATTATTGGTGACATCTCCTTGGCTGAAAGGCCACAATGCAATACCGCCAAAAACTGCAACTAACAACAATAACAATATCACATTGTTTCGCTTACTGTTCTTAACCTTCCTTAATTCTGCAACCTTTTCTCGCCGATCGATTTCGGCTTGGCGAACGAGGTTCTGGGCAGATAATTTCTCAAAAGCCCCCTCGTCCATCTCTTCACCTGATGAAAGTGAAGATGTCACCGAACGTCTTGGTGGGCCCTTTGGCCGAGAACTTGGTGGGCCGGCGGGTCTTGCACTTGGTGGGCCAGATGGGCCTGCGCTCGGAGGACCGCTTGGTCCTGAACTGGGAGGGCCTGACGGGCCTGCTTGCATGAAGACGCCAAAGCCTCCCTGATTATGAAAGGATAGGCCTTGTTGAATTGTGGGATATTTGCTGAGAAAGGCAAGTTCCGCAATTAAAAAATGAAAAATAGAAAGAAAATCGGACCCATAGGACTCAAAAATGGTGGGGGCCCCCGCGCACATTATGACTGTGCGGCTGGCTATTTTATCCCGCGGCCCTAGGTTATACAGTACTCGTCGCCTTTTGGAAGAAGCCGAAAAGCAGGATTGTTATGTTGAGGTTCTTGACCCAATGCGCCTCAGTATCACGGTTGGAAATGAAGAACCAAAGATTCTAAACGCCGGCTGGCCAGTTGATGTTGATGCTGTAATTCCAAGAATTGGATATTCAATTACACATCATGGTGTTGCATTAATCAGGCAATTTGAGAGACAAGGCATCTATGTGGCAAACAGTAGTGAAGGAATTAGTCACAGCAGGGACAAATTACACGCAACCCAATTGCTCACAAAAAATCGCATTCCTGTTCCTACCACATGTCATGTTCGAACTTGGCAAGATGTTGAAGGAGCATTATCAAAGATCGGTGGAATGCCTGTCGTGGTGAAGGTTAGTGAAGGCACTCAAGGCAGTGGGGTTTTCTTAGTGCATAGTGAAGATCGTGCTAGAGAATTGACCTACAAACTACTTTCAGAGGGGCACCACGTACTTGTGCAAGAGTACGTAGAGGAAAGTCATGGCCGAGATGTCCGAGTTATTGTGGTAGGTGGAAAAGTCGTCGCTGCAATGCGAAGACGAGCACGAGGCCGGGAATTCCGCTCTAATTTTCACCTCAACGGTACTGTTGAAAAAATCGATTTGCCAGATGAATATGCAGATGTCGCGCGCCGTGCTGCTCGCTTGTTGAATCTTGATGTCGCAGGCGTTGATTTGCTAGAAAGTGAGCGCGGCCCACTCGTTTTGGAAGTTAATTCATCACCCGGACTAGAAGGCATTGAGGGCGCGACGGGTATCAACGTAGCCGGCGCAATCATTGAACATTGTATAATCCATCAAGGATTCAGTAATGTTGGTTTGGACCAACTTCTGCGAAGTCGCCCTGATCACGGTGTTGTTAGTGTAAACATCAGCCGACACCCAATACTTAGTGGGAAACAAATTGGTGATGTATTTACCAATGCCAATGAACAATTTGTGTTTGCTGTTGCTCGCGAAGGAATGCATATCTGGAAACCAAGACGAACATTTCTATTGAGGCGAGGTGATGAGATTATTTGTTATGGTGAAATTGACAAGATTCACCAGCAATTAGCACCGTGGGTTTCTCATTCTGTTGACAACAATAATGCCAGCCCTTCAACAATTGAATTCAGTGAAGATTCCTACTAAGTGGCTTTTTTAGATTCAAGGCACGTTGGACGGATAACACTACTCAACACGCGAAGCATTGATAATCGTGAGTGAATCAACCTCTCTTCCCTGTAAGGGGATGGGAATGGGTGTCACCTCGGTGGCACTGACGACGAAGAGAGGTTACAATGTCTCAAAAAGAAGGTGAAAATGGACAGCGTTGGGCGGATGCCGGAACGCGTCAATATCTTGAGCGATTCAGCGATGATATTGTTGGCCATGGTTTCACTCTTCCAACTCGTCTTACTCGTCTGAAAGATATGTCGTTATTATCCTGTTATGAACAACAATTGAAAGCAGAAAAGAAGAGTGAACATACATCTCGTTCCTACTTTATTGCTGCAAGAAAGTTCCTCGCAACTTCAATACCAAGTGAAAAGCAACTCAGTATTGATGATGTAGAAAGTATGTCAATGATTGATGGCGTCGGTCATATTGACCCAAATAATGGCAGGCTAGATCTCTGGCTACAATCAATCTCACATCTCAAACCATCAACTGTGAATGCTAGATTAGCAGCTATTTCTCACCTCCTAAAGTGGTTAGGTCACACGGTTCCTGACTGGGTGGTTCGTCCTCAGAGAAGTAAGAGATTACCGCGCACTCTAACACATCAGGAATTAGGTACCTTAATCCAAGTTTGTCGCCAATCAGAAAATCCTCTTGCCGAGGTGATTGTAGTTGTGCTCCTAGAAACTGGGCTAAGAGTGGGTGAACTGTGCGGGCTTGACTGCATTGACATTGATTATCAAGACATGTCAGCAAATGTGTGGTCAGGTAAGGGAGACAAAGACCGTCGCGTTCTGTTTACCAAAAGGAGTAAAGAAATTCTTGAAAAATGGTTGCGACACAGACCATCTAGGGCTGGGAAAAATGACAAAGCACTATTTCTAAACAGTCGTGGACACCGTCTAACTCAAAGAAATGTTCAGAAAATGATGGATTCATTGGCTGATGACGCTGGAATTTTGAGAAGTCGATTAACACCTCACACATTGCGTCACAATTTTGCTACAGGTTTGCTCGAACGTGGGGCTGACATTGTAAGTATTCAGAGATTACTTGGTCATGCGGATATCAGTAGTACACGAGTTTATCTTGACATTACCGACCAAACACTCAGAGAGGTCTATCGCAGAGCCCAAGAGACCGATTTGTTCGGTGACATTGAGTGAGTGCTAAGATATCAAGAAGTGAATTCTCTAACCCAAGAGAACTCTTCGGCAGTTTGTGCGTTTCCACCTTCTAACCAGCGCTTGTGAAATGCCTTCTTTCGTTTATCCGCGGTGCTTTTTGCACCTCTACTAGATTTTACGCCTTTCTTCATAATTTTAGAAGCGTCATCTCTTGCATTTATGTGAGATGCTTCGGTTGAGGTTTTTGCGCGATTGCGCAACTTGTTGGATACTTTGGAATCAACTTGGTCTACAGCCAAAACTAATCCAGGCCTTCGCTTTGCATCTAGAGCAGCAGCGGCTTCGGCGGCGGCTACTTTTGCTGCAGCCTCGGCTTCTGCCTCTGCTTTCTTCTTGGCCCGAGTTGCTGCGGCTTTCTTTGCGGCTGCCTTTCGCTTGGCTGCTTTTGCAGCAGCTTCAGCCTCTGCTTTCTTCTTTGCACGAGTTGCAGCGGCTTTCTTTGCGGTTGCAGCCTTCTTTGCTGCTGCTGCGGCTTCCGCCTCTGCCTTTGCTTTCGCGGCAGCATTTTTCTTCCGAGTTGCTGCGGCTTTCTTGGCCGCTGCTGCTTTCTTTGCTGCTGCTTCAGCCTCTGCTTTTGCTTTCGCAGCAGCATTTCTTTTGCGAGTTGCTGCAGCTTTAGCAGCTGCTTCAGCCTTCTTCTTAGCCGCGGCGTTCTTCTTCCGAGTTGCGGCAGCCTTCTTCGCGGTTTCTGCTTTCTTAGCCGCAGCAGCCGCTTCTGCCTCAGCCTTTGCTTTCGCAGCAGCATTCTTTTTGCGAGTTGCAGCAGCCTTCTTCGCGGCTGCGGAACGATTGTTTGCTGAGCCCTTCTTCTTCGCCATGGGAGCGCTACGGGACGAGTCTTTTATTCAGCCTTACGATAGAATTCATCTCAAAAATTAATCTATTACGGTAAATTATTCCACCCAACACACCCGTCAAAGCGAAGTAACAATGATGCAACAGCCGCGCCCACGACTCCACGAGGGTGGGCTATGGAGGAAGACGAAGTGGTCGGAATCGACGCAACTCACAGCCGCCTTTGGTGTCAGGTAAAACACGGAAAACCGGAGATGAAGGTTGATGATGAGAACCGATTGCGTCACCTGAATTGGCCAGAGGGGAAAACTAGCCTCTACTTAGGTGATATCTGTGATGCTTTGCTGAGATGTTTCGGGGCACATGAACCACCGATTTTGACATCACCCCCAGGGTTTGACCAACAAACTTGGAAGATGGTAACGAATGATTCGCTGTTACGTATTGAAATCACCAGTCGCTCATATTGGGGATTTGGACTCTTTGATTCAAGTTTTCTTAACGAACTCGTAATCGAGGGTCCATTAGAAAACCGTGCCCGACTTATTTTTGATTTGGTTGCAACTCTTGGGCGTAATCCATGGGAACCTACTTTTGGATTAATGTGGAAAAGAGCCACTGGAACTAATTCAAATGGCCACCGTGAAGCGTGGGAGGGACTAATCCAATATGCAAGGGAAGAAATGAACGAAGAGGCCCACAAATACAAAGAGAGGCTCACAACCCTAACAAAGAGACTTGACGAATTTGAAGAAATGGATTATGAAAACTGGCAGCGAGGTGTCGCTGAAAATGCTTTGGAACAAGCAAGTGGTCACATTGAAATCGCCTTGGCTGCACTACACGACAAAAATGCGGCTGGATTTGAGCGAGCATTAGCAAGAGCTGAAGCCTCAATGATTGAGGCTGACCCAACAACAGAAATTACTCGAACTGTATTCCAAGAAGCAGATGATTTGCTATTAGATGATTCATTGGAAATCGATGAAGAAGAATATCAAGAGCATATTCTAGTCCATGAGGAACTTCCTGACGAAGAGGATAGAATCACTCCTGATGAACTGGCAACAAAAACCAGCGATGTCTCAGCAGATGATTTGCTAGGTAATATCAAAGAGGAATCTAGTGGAGAAATTCCATTCGTCGACCTAACGGATTCCGAAGAATAATGTAAGAAGATGATTCAACCAAACAGGTTGTCCCACATCCACATCCAAGTGTTATCCCACTGGTTTGGTTGGTTAGCCAAGTAAACGCCAACTGAGAATAAGATACAGACAGTGTAAATCATGCCTTTTGAAATCTGCCAAGCATCATCTGACTCCTCGTCGAAGTAGCGAATTAACCCAGCGGCTTGCTGGATGTTTGGCCCCTTCGACTTCTTGTCCTTCTTGACTGCCATGTAAAACGCCCGACCTGCCTCGCCTATTTGAACACGACGAATACGAAATTATGCTCAAGGGTCAACTGTTTCTACTAAAACACACCCATCACTAAACTCTACAATTCGTGCTGCGCAATCCATTGCTTCATTGAGATTTTGAGTTTCAAACAGGACTTTGCGCTTTCCCGCACTAGTTTGCAGAACTACTCGGTGGCTCAATTCACGGAGTGTCTCTTCGTCAACAGACTGGTAAACCCAATCATCGTCTTCAATCTCCATCTGTGCCTCAACAGGAACTAGCGGTCCTTGCTCCACTTGGCTCTCTACTGCACGATCATGAATATCCTTGAACTGGGTTCGGACTTGTTTTGCCTCATCAATTTGTTTTGATGTTTTTTCGGCGCGGGCTCTAGCCGCTTTGAAAGCCTGTTTGTTGGCTTTGGCTAACGGGCTAATCCGCTTTTGTCGCTTTACTGCTGGCTCACTCTCTTCAGTCATTTCGCATCCCATCTAGAAGACTGCAAAACGCAGTCAACTGAAATGCAGGCGCACTGTCGGTGCTATAACCGTTGCAGGTGAAAAACTCTTCAAAAAGGTGGTTTTGATAGGTTAATCATTAACACCGAATTTTCTATTATAATTAGGAAAATTTAGTCAAGAATCTACTATTTTTCGATTGAGTAAAAGAATTGATATCAAAGGCAACATCAAAGTAATTCCAATACCTAAAGAAATAGCCAGAGAATCGCCTGTAAACATGTGGTGCAATCCCCACAACGATGTAATTGTTAATCCCATTATCACACCTGATTCAATTCCTCGGGCTTGAAGAGGCAGGTTCGGACGCAACTCTGGATGAGTTGCTAATAGTGGCAACGTTGTCATAGACATGAACATTCCAGGCATCAATACTACAGTGAGCGGTTCTCTAATTGTCAAAAATGGAATCGCTAAACTCATCACTAAGAAAAAACCCCAAACTTCTGGTCGTGGTCTAGAATCTAAGCCCACAATAGGAAGTAATGTCCCCCCAACTCCTAAGATTGCAAGTGGAAGCATCAATGTCAAAGAAAGCCAAAATGAATTGTACCAACCATCAATATGTGGTAGAGATTCAAGTATTACTACACCTGAAATCCAAGTTAAAATTAGTGTATGGGCTAAACTTCTGGTTAATCCAAGCCAACGTCTTTTTTTGGCAATACCTCTTTTTTCGTGGACTTTACTCAATAACATCAAAAATATTGGCCAGCCCAATAACAGAACTACCATCGACGTGGTGAAAGCGAGTTGGCTAAATTGTCCAATAGCGATTAATTCATCAAATTCATCAATTCGTTGTGAAGATAGGCCTTCCATTGCAAGGAAAAATAATGCTAGCACAGCAGTTATACTTGCTAAAAGAAAATTGTCACCTTTTTTCATATCACCTGATTGCGAATAATTTGCCACAGCATATGGCCAGATACCGATACCGATTCCAGCAAATATCAGAGTAATTGAAGTCTGAAGTGGGGCAATTTGTGAGCCAATGAAAGTTTGTGGTTCTGAGTGCACTGAAAATGCGTCAGAAGGAATAAATCCAATCAGCATCAATGGCCATAGAAATCCATGCCATCTTAATACGCGGGCACGAAGGTCTGCTCTATGTTCATCAAATAATGAATAATCAGAGTTACCAAAACACTCCTTTACTAAAGTAGTAATAGAAAATAAAATGATTATACCTAACCATGGTGAGCCAACAGTGTTTACTGGGCCATGCAACATTCTTTGCCATGATGATGAATTATCAATTCCAAAATTTACCACATGACCATGGGTGAAATCTTGAACAAAATGAGCCCTAACCAAAGCGAGGACTACTAGCAGAACCAATACTACAGGCAGGATTGTTAAACTGCGGTCAAACTGGCGCAAAAATTTTGCTTTATCTGGATATTTTTCTAATAGCCCAGGTAGCCACAAAGGTGCTGACCACTGCAGAAATGACCACAGTAAAATGACAGTTAACAAAGTGGCAGGGAAACTGAATGCATCGCCACCACCAACCGCCATGAAGTAGCCGACAATGGGCATGGCTCATGGGCTTAGCGCATCCACAACCCTTGAGGGATGGGTACTAGCACGAAGATTTGTGCAACCGGTTTTGGGGGTGGTATGAATGGGCAAACT
>JAERSV010000084.1 GCA_016845345.1 Methanobacteriota archaeon | reverse complement strand
TGAGCAAAGTTCTGATAGATGCTTGCGGCTGGACTGCAATCATTGAAGGAGGCTTGAATGTTGATTTAGCAATGGCTGATGTAATCGGAACTTTTGAGCCGGTCTTATTGAGCCGAGTATTGAAAGAATTGGAGATGATTCAAGAGAAAACAACATCTCCTCTGCTAATTGATTTCTTGAAATCTAGGTCGGAACTAATTGATGGACCCAAAGAGGCAAATCATCCTGATGATCAGTTAGTTATTGTAGCCTCACAAGAAAATTGGCCGGTGTTGACTGTTGATAGGAAATTGAAGCAAAGGCTAGTCGAAATGAATTGCTCATATATCGAGGTCATGAGTGGTCAAAACCTGCGCCTTGTCTCACTTTAGAGTCAAAACCTCCGCCTTGTCTCACTTTAGAGTCAAAACCTGCGCCTTGTCTCACTTTAGATACGTGGGATTGGCTAAAATTTTTTTGAATAGAAAAAGCCTCTCTGAATGTAAAAAAGACTTCTATCCGGCATAGAGATTATATTCTTGACAAGTACACTGGGCTTCATGCCGCAGATAACCTTAGCCTCGGAAGCATCCTCAGCCGAGCCAGCAAATCTCATCGTCGAAATGTTAGAAAATATTGGTGTACCAACAAATGTTGCATTCGTTTTGGTCTCTTTGCATGAAGGCGGAAATTTGAGTAGTAAAGAGTTACAATCAATTTGTGGACTCCGCCAACCAGAAATCAGTTTGGCTATGAAAGAACTACTCAATGAAGAAATGGTTAGATGCGAGGCACAGAACGGTGGTGGCCGTGGCCGTCCTTCCCATAGATACAGCCTAAATGGAAGACTTTTCACAGTAATTAGACCGTATATTGATGATGCAGAATCACGATTAAATCAGTTGACCATTGACCTTGAACGGCTCGACAAAGTTTCCCTAAAACTAACTAAAGCAGCGACATCTTGAATCGTGATATCACGATTTAATTTTGAAATCATGGGATTTCATCAAATTGATAGCCTGATTCCCACTGCTTTTCACCTAGAATTACTTCTAACTCAAATGGTGTCAGTAGTGGTTTTGCATACTTCACAGAATCATCAATGGCAATGCGCGGACAAGCAGTATTGACAAAGGCATCCACTGGGTAGAAATCAATCAGTTCTGGTCCAACATGTTCCAACGCCAGCAAATATCCCTTCTTCTCATGTTTTTCAAGTAGGCGCTTCAATCTCAATGCCATACTGCGGCGCATTTGGCCGGGTTTTTCACCAATTAGGATTCCAAAAGAATTGGCTTTATCTGCGGCCATAATTAAGCCAAAACGTTGCCTCAAAATTCTTTCAATTTGTTCTAACGACATCTCCCTCGCCTCACTAGTATAAGGGTCTAGAATTGACAGGGGTTTTCCTGTGTGAAGAACCAGTCCTACGGGATGGAAGTCACCCGAACCAAGGAATAGGTAGTGTCCAATCGAGGGGTCGTCACCTGAGTAGTTACAGCCCAAAACTTGGCCAGGGAAGGTGAGTCGGTCACCACCAGTTGGAATAATGACATCAAAGCCTGCATTCTCTAACATCGCTTTGTATTCTTCAAGCAAATGTAGGTGCTGAATTGAACCAACCAATCCTAATTTCACATCAGTAAGAGGGGTGATTCTGCCAACTGCATCGAGGAATCTCTCTTGTGCTTCTGCCTCACCAATTTCTTGTACACTGCTCTCACTCAGGCGCTCTTGGGCCATCTTTCTGTGCGTTGATAAGAAAGGGATTACTGGTGCTAATTCGGGGGTCCCATCATAGGTTACATCGATGAATTGGGTTTCCATACCAGAGTCGATATTCATTTGACTATGTCCCATATGGGCTACTAAATCTACTCCCATCATCTTCATTTTGTGGTGAACCAAATCACAAGCGCCGTAACATGGGTCGGCAGCGATAATGACTTGTGCATCTGTATCTGATTCCAATGTGTCAATCATTTCTAATGCTTGAATTTTCAGGCCTTCAGGAAGTTGCAAGGCAACAAGGCGATGGTCACCTGTTCGAATTTTCTCAACTAATTCGTCGAGTTGGAAATCATGGCGGTTTAGATCCATAATTTCACCTCAATCAAGCAGAACTACTTTGTCTCCATCCATTTTTACTCTCACAAGAGAGCGAATAGGCCAGCCAGTTTCTGCCACCAATTCGCTGACGATATTGTTCTTTTCAAAAACTGCAACAACATCTTGGACGATTGCTTCTGCCTGTTCTACTGCAGCTAAAACGGCTTTGAGTGTGCCTCCTGTGCTGATAACATCATCAACCACAAACACTCTCTCACCTGGATTTATATCATTGATGAAAATAGTTCCTTTTGAGTATCCAGTTGATTGGTCAACCCTTACTTCACCGGGAAGTTCGTAGGGTCTCTTTCTGCCAATGACCAGTGGTTTTCCGGTAGCGATGGAGATACAGGCCGCTAAAGGAATTCCCATCGCTTCTATTCCAAGAATCAAATCGATTTCATCCCAGTTGACCATTTCCAATACAATATCACGTGCCTCGGCTAGCATTTCTCCTGATTGCCGAGGCACCCCATCTGATAGCGGGTGAATGAAGTAAGCATACTCACCTTTCCAAATAGTCGGTGAATTTATCACGCTTTCACGCAATCGAATTACCCGCTCATCGGAGGGTTGCAAAGATGACATCCGCCAGCCTCAAACGAGTCCCTTAAGATGGTCATGTCCACGGTCAACAACGATTGATGATGTGGTTGGTAACTTACAGTTAGCCTTGCGAAGAGCATCTTTTGCGGCAGCGAAGTGTGCTGAAGTTGTTTGGATAGTGATAACCTTCTGATTTTTTGCTACCCGAGCAGCGGTTCCTACGTTCTTGCCGAATGCGCAACGCATTCCTTGAGATACACGGTCAGCACCTGCACCAGTTGCTTGCTTATTCTCACGTAGAACCTGATGAGGGTAAACTCGAACACGTAGTGAGTAACCCTGAGGACCAGCTGCTGCACGGATTGTTGCATTCACGATAATTCGAGCCGCTTCCAAAGCGGTGTGGCGGATTTGACAGGCGTTGTCAACTTGGAGTGTTAATTCAACCGGGAATTCACCCTTTTCACCAGCCACACGGTTACCCATGTGGAATTGTGTGATTCGGCTATTTGGGATACCACCGGTGTATTCCCGACGGGTGTAGGATTGTCCTTTTGCTTGACGGTACATCTTTGCGGGCTTTCTTGCCATGTTCCATTCCCCTGCCTTAGGCAGGGCCGGCGACCGCCCCCCCATATTTAACGCCATTCACATCAGAATAGTATCAATTCGGGCGGTCAATACATAGCCTGTCGTAGTCTTGGCATCCTTGATGGCGGAGCCACTTGCACCTTCTTGGCTGGTAACTGTTGGTGAGTATCTTCAAGAAGAGAGTGAAAAGCAGTGGTTTTGGTTCTCAGTTTTTATCGTGACCTTACTCGTTGGTGCATTTTGGTTAGAAGCCAGTTTGACTCTCCCAGGAGTGGAAGAAAGCCCAATGTTAGGGGAAGGCGAGACAATTGAGCAAGTGCAGTGGAATGATGATGGGAGTGAAGCGCTGATTTTAGTTGACCGAACAGATGATTCACCATTGCGATTTTCAACAGCCTCTGAGTTGTCAGAAGTGGATATGGGAGATGACAATCCGCGCTATATTTCGGCTACTAACTCAGGTTGGTTAGTTTCTGGTGACGATGGTTTTTTGGCAAGTTTTAATGGAAATATGCTCAATAATATTGCCTTGAATTGGGATGAGGAGTTTGCTCCTGATATCATTTCTGTCGCTAGTAATGATGGCGATAAGGGTTTCATTATTACAAAGCGCGGTTCATTAACTCAATTACACACTTTTGCCGGCGGTGAGGTTTCTGATGGCACACCTGCGCCTGTTGATAGCACTGTTATGACAAGTGTACATCTTTCACAAAGAGGTCATTTAGCAGTTGTAATAGGTTATGATACCCATCTTGGCAATCCTTCATTTGGTCCCGCTGGTGAAGTGATTATTCGCGCAGATGCAGTACTCGGGGAAGCACCAACACTGTCTCTTTTACATCACGGAGCAGGGGGAGCGATTCACTCGGCTCACTTCATCAATGAGGGTAAGTGGGGCGATAATGTTGAGATGGTGATTGCAGGTGGAACTAGCACCTTGTTATTGCTTTCAGATTCGACGATCATCAACCTTCCTGGTGTCGGGGGTTCAACGGCGGCAACCATGGATGAAAACGGAGTTTTCTGGTTGGCAAGAGGCGATTCATTGGAAATATTGAGTATTTGTTCAGATAATTCTGAGATTGAAATTCACAAGATATCTAACTCGGTTGCTGTTGATGCAAAAGTGGGGACCTCAGCAGATGGTGAGGTTCAGTTCTATGGAACTGGGGTTGATGGCTACGTCGGTGTGCTAAGTTTTGACCCATCAGCGGGTGAGGATGTTAGCCAAAGTTTGGCATTGTTTGGTGATTTGTTATTTGTGATAATAGTCATATCATGCATTGTAATCATTGGGCATATGTTCTATGTTAATGAACTCAAACCTTGGTAATACTGAATCATAAAATGCCAGTGCTCCTAAGCATGGGTTCATCTATCCGTTACTCTTAGCCTCAAAGCATGGGTGAACGGGCCTCGTCTGGCTTCTTCGACGGTGGAATCGCCATTCACCTAAAATTGCTATTTGTAGCGGCGTCATGGGGCTTGGCGTGGGCTGCAGGAAGGGAGTTAGCACTAGCACTTCCAGAAGCGATTGTTGCTTGGTATAGATATGCGATAACAATCCCACTTTTCTTCATATGGATGTACTTCAAAGAGCGTGGTTCAAGAGAAGGTAAATCCGCAATTTATATTCCTCGAGGAGAGATGTTTTGGAAGATTGCTTGGGTATCATTTTTCTCAACGTTTTTGTACCAATTATTTTTCATGCACGGGATGGCAAGAACCGCTGCCGGAGATGCATCAATTTTGATTACTTTCAATCCCGCATTCACTGCACTGCTAGCCATTCCTCTATTGCATAGGAAATTAAGTCGGAATCTAGTTTTTGGATTGATAGTTGGTCTTGCGGGGGTTGGAATTGTTACTGGTTGGAGTCCTAATACTGATATTCCAATGAATCAAAGATTGCTTGGAGATTTCTTGATAATGTGTGCTGCTGCTAGTTGGGCTGTTTCAACCAATTTGATTAAGCAAATTTTAGAGTCAGATGGCATTGAGGATAAGCCATCTACCATAGCAATAGTTGCGTGGTCATCCTTCTTTGGGTGGTTACTTTTGACGCCATTAGCGGCCTTTGATTTCATCACTTTTGGAAATGCGGCGATTCCCGACACAGAAGGGTGGATTTGGATATTTTATCTAGCCTCAATTTCAACGGTTTTGGCATATGCTTGGTTTGCCGATGGTGTCGATAAAATTGGAGCAACCGCGTCTGCAACTTATGTCTATTTGGTGCCATTCTTTGGAATCCTTTCTGGAGTCTTGGTACTAAACGAATCAATTGGGTTGTCTTTTGTAATCGGATTCGTTTTAATTTTGATTGGTGTCAAACTTTCTCAGCAATCATCGAATGAAGCTTTGACTTGATTTGAAGCGCTTTGCTTATGGAGCGTCACACACCCGCTGAAACTCCGCCCGTAGGGCGGGAGCGCTCAATGAGTTGCAGTGGAAGTAGGGGTAAGTATGGCAACACCGATGATGGAACAGTTTCACGCCATCAAGGCTGAACACCCAGATACTGTGCTATTTTTCCGAATGGGAGACTTTTATGAGATGTTCCATGATGATGCGGTTTTGGCGAGTGATGTGCTCGGAATCACCTTGACAAGTCGGGAGAAAAACTCGGATAATCCAGTGCCAATGGCGGGGGTTCCCTGGCACTCTGTAGAGGGTTATTTGCAAAAAATGCTCAAGGCTGGGTACAAGGTCACACTTTGCGAACAAGAAGATGAACTGCGCCCCGGTGAAAAACTACTCCAGAGGGTTGTGACTAGGGTTTACACTCCTGGCTCACTTTACGAGGAGAGTTTGATTGGCGAGGAATCATCGGCTCTGCTTTCAGCAGTGGTTTTGCAGTCTGATTCTCTTGGTTGGTCAATTGTTGACCCAAGCACTGGACGGGCTTGGGCTGGCGAATTTTCAGGTGCTGGTAGATTTGAACGTCTGCTTGATGAATTGTTGCGATGGCAGCCTCGTGAATTGGTGATGAGCCGTAATGATGCGTCTGCTGAGATGGTAAAATCGATTTTGTCCTCAGTTGATGGATTGACTTTGTCAACTCATGAAGTGCCGCGCAAAGCGCGGCTTACGAGTTTGAAATCGGTATTGGAAGTCGCTGATTTAGGTCATATTGACCTTGATTCCAAGCCGATGGCGATGGAGGCTTGTGGAATGGCGACTTCCTATCTCTCACGCCTTCACTTGACTGCAACTGTGCCACTTCGTGACATTGAGTTTGCAGAAGAACAGCGCTACATGGTATTAGATGAAACAACTCTGAGAAATCTCGAAGTTACCCACACATTAGGTGGTGATAAGCAAGGCAGTCTGCTTTCATCGATTGATGCAACGCGCACTTGGATGGGACGCAGAATGCTACGTCAGTGGTTGTTAATGCCGCTTCTAGACCGCCAAGAAATAGCCAAGCGGCATGGTGCAGTCGCCAGTTTGGTCAATGCAAATAGACGACTTCGAAATCTAAGAGACTCGCTGAAAGGTGGTAGAGATTTGGAACGGCTCTCAACACGGCTTGCATATGGTCAAGCCAATGGCAGAGATCTCGTAGCAATTTCGGATGCACTTGCAAGACTTCCTTCTCTACACGCAATTCTTACCGAAGGTAGTGACGAACTTTTGTTGGAATGTGCAGAAAATTTACTGGATTTGGATGAAATCCGCCTTCTCATCTCAGAAGCACTCAATGATGAATTGCCGGTAACAATCAGAGAAGGCGGCTTGTTCAAGCCGGGCTGGTCGCAAAAACTTGACACCCATAGAACAGCAGTGGCCAAGGGCAAAGAGTGGTTAGATAATTTGGAAGCGGCAGAGCGTGAGCGACTCGATATCCCCCGACTCAAAGTGAAGTATAATCGTCAATTTGGTTACTTCATCGAAATCTCAAATGCACATTTAGACAAGGTTCCAGAAGAGTACACCAGAAGGCAGACATTGGTCAATGCAGAGCGATATATCACTGAGGAATTGAAGGAAAAGGAGGAACTAATCCTCAATGCAAAAGGTCGAGGGAATGAGTTAGAATATGCACTTTTCAGGGAGTTGAGAGACCAAGTCAAGGAGCACTGCCAAGCACTTTCACAAATTGCTAGGAAGGTTGCCACAACAGATGTTCTTTGCTCAATAGCACATCACGCACGTAGGTTTGGCTGGACAAGGCCAGAGATGAGTGAGGATGACAAGTTGGACATTAAGGCTGGGCGTCATCCGGTGTTAGAAGCAATGGCATCGTTTGTTCCTAATGATTTAACATTGGACAAAAAGCGCCGATTTTTGTTGCTGACAGGGCCCAATATGGGCGGTAAGTCGACTTATCTTCGCCAGACTGCTTTGATTTCGATATTAGCGCAGGCTGGCTCTTTCGTGCCTGCAGAAAGAGCGCGAATAGGCTTAGTTGACAGAGTGTTCACGCGGGTTGGAGCCCATGATGATATTCGCAGAGGTCGTTCAACTTTCATGGTTGAAATGATTGAGGTTGCACATATCCTCAGACGAGCGACTTCGCGTTCGCTCGTGCTTCTTGATGAAATTGGAAGAGGGACTTCAACCTTTGATGGCTTAGCAATTGCTTGGGCGGTGACAGAGGATGTAGCCAGCCGAGTTGGAAGCAGATGCCTATTTGCAACCCATTATCATCAACTCGTTGGATTAGAGGCCGAAATGGACGGCTTGGTGAATGTCCATGTGCAAGTGGCACAAAGTGGAGACGAACTCAAATTCCTCTACACAGTTGGGGATGGACCTTGTGATGACTCCTATGGTGTGCAGGTAGCCTCATTGGCAGGTTTACCCGCTCACGTTGTTGAAAGAGCAAGGGATTTGTTACTGTTCTTAGAGGCTCAAGCAGAGGGAGCGAGAGCTGGTGAAGATGGAGCACCGATTTCAAGAGATGTTGGCCAATCATCATTATTTGGTTGGATGTTACCAAAAGGGGCTGGTGCAACTCCCGAAAGGGAGGACACAGCCGCAAGTGAAAGCGGAGGTGAGCCGGCGGGAATTCCAATCGTGGCTCGGCTAGAGCCGACAGAAGCAACTGCGCTGGCTCGGTTGGCAGAAATGGACCCTGACGCAATGTCGCCACGCGAAGCAATGGATTTGATTTACGAGTTGAAAGGCATTCTA
>JAERSV010000083.1 GCA_016845345.1 Methanobacteriota archaeon | reverse complement strand
ACAATACTTTGAGGCCGTTCACCTTGCTTCACCAGACATCCAGTGTAAAATTGTTGAATTACTTGATGCTGGTGAATATGTTGTTTCCAAAATCCATTCAGAAGGCACTCACTCTGGTTCTGTCAAAGGGATTGAAGCATCTGGGGAATTTGTTTCTATGGAGATAATTGATGTCTGGTATATCGTTGATGGAAAGATTGTTGAGAGAAAAAATGCTGATATGGACTTAGTTGGACTAAAAGAACAGATAAATCAGAGAGTGAGATTTGAAGGCGAATGACTTTTTTCTGACCTCGGTTAACCATTAGGCTCAAAATCTCTAGGCCCCCGGCCTAGTTCATGACCAACGTATTAATGCAGACCAGTGAAGGAAATGTGACACTTGAGGTGTTCACTGAAAAGATGCCCATTACAGCAGCAAATTTTCTAAAATTAATAGATGATGGGTACTACAATGGATTACACTTTCATCGGGTTATCAAAGGTTTCATGATTCAAGGAGGGTGCTCAATTTCCAAAGACCCTACTTCTCCAAGGTGTGGGACTGGTGGGCCTGGATACACTATCCAAGATGAACACCCCGCTGACGCTCAATTCACTAATGATGTTGGTACGCTTTCAATGGCTAACACTGGCCGGCCAAACTCAGGTGGGGCGCAGTTTTTCATCAACACTAACCACAATTCCTTCCTCGATTGGTGGGATAGAAGTACACCATCTGCCCACCCTGTTTTTGCTAAGGTGATTGAAGGCATGGATGTAATCAGGAAGATTGAGGGAAACCCTACTGGAAAGCAAGATAGACCAAGAACCCCAATTCAAATCGTTTCTATTGCACGTATGTGATTTGACCTTTTTTGGTTTAATCGAATTTATTGGGATGAATTTGGATTATTGGGAATGAATTTTATAAGCAAAAAATAATGCTTATTTCATCTCGTTAATTTATTAAGTAACTGGCTTCGTCCTTTGTTTATGGCAAAGCATCGAGCGGGTGACCGACGAATAATTAGCATCAGTATTCCAGAAGATTTGGCAAAGCGACTTGATAGAAAAACTGGGCGTGGCCGTAAGGGCGGCCGCTCTGCAACAATCACCCAACTCATCGCCGCGGGATTGGAAAAAGATTCTCATTTACAATCTTCAAATAATGTTGATGTGAATCCTCGCAGCGCCAAAGCAACACTAGGAGATGTCAGAATCGAAACTGATACAATGGGAGAACTTCAAGTTCCTGCAGACCGATATTATGGTGCCCAAACAGCTCGTTCGATAATCAATTTTGATATCGGGAACGACACAATGCCTAGGGCATTAATCAGAGCATTTGGGATATTGAAGCAGTCGGCTGCTGATACTAACCTAGAACTGGGCGAATTAGAAAGCGCTACTGCTGAACTAATTAGCAAGGCTTGTGAAGAAGTTATTTCCGGAGAATTAGATGATCATTTCCCACTCAGGATTTGGCAAACTGGTTCAGGCACTCAAACCAATATGAATTCAAATGAGGTGATCGCTA
Source organism: Methanobacteriota archaeon (assembly GCA_016845345.1). Lineage (GTDB taxonomy): Archaea > Thermoplasmatota > Poseidoniia > Poseidoniales > Thalassarchaeaceae > MGIIb-Q1. Next base: position 3,939 of record JAERSV010000083.1, on the reverse strand, counting down.
ATCGAGCCATTGAGATCGTGGGAGGTGAATTGGGTAGCAAAACACCTGTTCATCCAAATGACCATGTAAATAGAGCACAATCGAGTAACGACACGTTTCCAACTGCAATGCACATCTCGGCGGCAGAAGAAATACACCACCAACTATTACCATCGGTAAAACATTTGAGAACTGCTTTGGCTTCAAAGGCTGATGAGTTCTCTAGTATTGTAAAAATTGGAAGGACGCATTTAATGGACGCTGTACCACTTACACTGGGACAAGAATTCTCTGGTTATGTTGCTATGCTTGATGCTGATATATCTAGAATTGAAAACTCACTTGATGACTTACTAGAACTTGCATTAGGTGGAACTGCTGTTGGCACTGGGCTAAACACTCATCCTAAATTTGCCAAGAAGGTGGCTCAAAAAATTGCTAACAAAACCGGTCTTGGATTTGTCTCCGCAGACAACAAATTTGCTCAATTAGGAGCACACGATGCAATTGTTGCTGCATCTGGTGCACTGAATGTGTTGGCTGTTTCCCTGATGAAAATTGCAAATGATATACGCTGGCTTGGTTCGGGACCACGTTGTGGATTTGGTGAATTAGCGCTTCCTGCAAATGAACCAGGGTCAAGTATCATGCCTGGCAAAGTAAATCCAACTCAAGCGGAAGCATTGACTATGGTTTGCTGTCAAGTATTTGGAAACCATACTGCGATCACCGTTGGTGGTAGTCAAGGAAATTTTGAACTAAATGTGTTCAAACCTATGATGATTTACAATTTATTGCACAGTATTGGACTACTTTCTGACTCGTGTCGGGCTTTCAGTGACAAATGTGTAATCGGACTGCAAGCAAATGAGGGTGCTATAGCATCACACCTTGAAAATTCGTTGATGTTAGTGACTGCTCTTAATCGTCACATCGGTTATGACTCTGCAGCGGCAATCGCCAAAAACGCTCATAAAAAAGGGATTACACTACGTGAATCTGCACTTGAGTTGGAGATGTTGACCAATGAAGAATTTGATCAATGGGTGTGCCCTGAAGAAATGGTCGGCCCAAAAGAGTAGGTTAGCAAACCACCACGCACGGTGCTTCCTCTTGCGTAACAGTTAGAATAGGAAAGACATCGACAGCGAATTATCTCGTTGAAGAAAACGGGGATTGGGAGAACTGGTGAGTGGGTTTCGTTCCGGAGGAGGACTTCCTCCCACTCACCAGCCTCCGCTGGTTGTAGTTTCCAGTTGACACGAGGTCTTCTTTCCACTACCACGGGTTGATTTCCTCTTTCAAATCCTCTTTCGATTCTTCTTCAGATTCTATCTCACCGCATCCCAGTTTCACAGCAGGTAAGGAGGTGACCTAACCCCACTGATCCCCTAGGCACAGGTGATTTCATCTTCTTCTTTCAAAGTCGATTCCATCTTCACCCTGTGCAGTTCTTCAAGATACGGACTGACTTCCTTCAACTTCAATAGTAGACTTTGGCCATCTTTCAACAACTTCCACCATCCACAGTTAATTTTGGTTGTCTTTCGACTTCCTCCATTTCCCATAATTGGTTTCAGTTGTTTTCTAACAACTTCCATCTTCCACTTCCGAGTCCGGTCATCGTGTGTCCACTCAATTTCCTGTCCAGAGCGAATGACCGATTTCACATCTCAAGCGAGCTTGAAACGCTTCCTCGATCATCAAACCAAATTTATTGGGTTCAACTTCCCGAAGGTTGTCTCCCCCCTGTCTATTTGGTGGATTTGCACCGAGGTGCTCATCACTTCCTGCAAGACCTTTCCTTCTATCAACCGAAGTCAATTTCTGGTCCAGTCATCGCCGCAACGATTGCTCGTTTTGGCGGCCGACTTCTACCCCCGAGGGGCCCACGCCGGCAGACGGGCACGGGGTCTGGACGAGCCAGCCCCACCACTCCTCAGGAGTAGCAACTTTACCGTGTGGCGGGGAAGTCAATAAATCTTTCGGTTGATTTAGTCGTTTTCAACCGGAAATGTAACTCAATAACCCTTTTTTCCACTAGAACTAAATCCAAAATTTTAGGCAATTTAGGCCCTCGAAAAAAAATTAACATATTGTTGAAAATGACATTTGGATACAATCATTTCCTAAGTGAGCGTAATTTTTCCTGCAATGAAAGGCGGGTTTGATCTGCTGATGAATCGCCTTCATCAATTGAAACATCTTGCTCATTGTCTTCACCAGATATCCTACGGGAAAATAGTTCCTGATTGAACAACATCACTCTACCATCATTCATCCCAACGGCAACCCTATCATCTCTGCTCGCTAACGTGCGGATACGTGGAAGATTATCGAATTCTGCGTGAACTTTACCACTTTCAGAACCAATAATTCGAAGGCTGGCTTGAATACCATTCCATGTTGCAACCCAGCAACTCTTCTCACCTAATATTTCGAAAGCAATTGTGCATTCATCCAAGGGTTGGCCAAGATCTACAGCCCATATCTCGCCCCCCTTACACGAGATAGCACGGGCAATCCCATCGTCGCCACCAGCAATTACAACCTTGCCATCTGATTGAAGTGTTAGAACACTTTCTTCAGACTCATCAAAGAGTGATTTCATCTTTTTTCCATTTTTACTGAGAAGGGAAATAATCCCAGATGCATGTCCAAAAACAGTTTTTCCTGATGTTGTTGCACCACATAAAATTGGGTCATCTTCTGCTAAGTTAAGATGGGTGATTTCGTCATCAGTCTGCATAATTAATCCACAACGCGGACGCCCAAGCCCCATTCTAGCAGCTCCTGATTGATCCAAAATAAGATGCCAAGGCCTCTCTTCAAAAGTATCCTGGCGCACAATTTCTCCATCTCCATCAAAGCGCCAACATGTTGACTCAATGAAATCATTGAGTTCAATTTCGTATACTGATGATGTTGCTAGAATTCGATTACCATCATCAGAACAAGTGACTAAATCTGATGAACCGATGAGTTGGTGATTCCATCTCTCCTCGCCACTTGCTGCGTCAATACAATTCACTTTGCTACCTGCTGTAACACAGATGAACGGTGGTTTTGCTTCACTAGCACCACACATTCGTTCAACCCTATCTTCGGCTTGAGTGGTCCACAAAAGGTCACCTTGATCGCTCCAACAACATAGATTGCCATCCCAATCACCTGCATAAAGACGGGATTTACCTAGTAACACAGATGAGGCTGACACGGGTAGGTCACGCACAAACCAAGCGTAGTCACTAATGTCGGCCACAGGCGGTGGTGTATACCGTGCCCTTTGTCACTTCGCATCATTTGTAGTAATCTGAGCCATAATATCACTTGAGTATACTTTATCACCAAGTCTCTATGGTTCTATTTCATGAACAAGACTGGTCACTCGAAAATCCTCGCTTTACTAATGGCAACGGGAATGCTTCTCTCTGGTTGTATATTTGATACTGGGGAAGAAATTAGCGTTGATGGAGGTGACACCTTAGAACCTGATGTGGATGTTGGGCCCGTTGAGGTTGTAACCACTGATGGATGTGAAAACATGAATCCACTACACTGCATGCTACCATTTCCTTCAAACGCATTTCTTACTGCTGACAATTCAACTACTACTGGCTACAAAGTAAACTATGCTAGCAATACACTCCCTGATTCTGGAACTAACTCAAACGTTGAGATATTGGGCTTGAACCGCTTTGATGGATTCAGCCCTTCTACTCAACTCATGACCGCTTTCACCACTGTACCAAATTTGACTGGAATTGCAAACCAGCACAACATCGCCAGTTCTCTCTCAACAGAGCATGCAACTGTCTTGCTTAATCTCAAGAGTGGTGAAAGAGTTGCTCATTGGATAGAAGTGGATGACCGAGCGACTAATCCCTCGGCAACAATAGTATTCATGCGCACATTGGGCGCACTTGATTACGATACAACATACGGTGTAGCATTCATTGG
>JAERSV010000082.1 GCA_016845345.1 Methanobacteriota archaeon | reverse complement strand
GGGACGGACGGTAATTTACAGCACCCACCAACTCAATGAGGCCCAGCAAGTGTGTGACAGAATAGTAATTATTCATAACGGAACTTTGAGAGCTGATGGTAGTCCTACCAAATTAATGGAGCAAACAAGTACGGATTCTCTTGAAGATGCTTTTGTTGAACTTACTCAGGATGAAAGTAGAGAAGTTGAAACCCCTGAACCAGAATCTAAATTTCAACAGTTTTGGTCACGTTTGACTACGAGAAAGAAACAACCACCATCTGGTGAATCACCACCACAGGGGGGTGAAGTTGATGCGTAATGAATTATCTCGGGTTTGGACAGTGGCAAGTAAAGAATTACTTGATTTCATCAGAGATTGGCGAACTCTAGTTGCCTTAGTATTGATTCCCCTACTTATTTTCCCTCTGTTTTTTATTGCATTACCAATATTCCTTGAAGGGGAAATGTCAGAATTGGATGATTATACACTAAATTTGGAAGTTCAAATTGCTGAGGGGGATGAATTACCAGAACAATTAATTCAACCATTTAATTACAAAAATCTAAATTATACAATAGAAATTTTGGATTCAGAACTTGCTAATCTCTCGGTTAGTGGTGTTGATGCAAACAGATTGAGAGACGGGTTTCCACACGTAATCTTGAGATTGCAGCAGACTCAAACAAATTCTTCCGAATCATGGAATTATGCTATCCTTTATGATGCCACATCTGAACTTTCTTCTGAGGGCAATAGTCGTTTGAGGAACATCATTTATGATTGGGAACAAGACATTATTGGACTAACACTTGCCGATGCCAACCTCACTAAGGAAGAGGCATTGGATCCAGTCCATTGGGATGGAGATTTCTCAAATGCTAATGTCGCTACATCCGCACAATCCGCTGGATTTGCTCTATCAATGTTTATTCCAATGATTGTCGCTATTTGGACTGCTACCTCAGCAATTCAACCATCAATTGACCTCACTGCTGGAGAACGTGAAAGAGGGACTATGGAAGCGTTATTGTGTACACCTGCTAATCGAGTAGAACTCTTGTATGGAAAGTGGGTGGCTGTAGGTGTTGTAGCCGGGACCAGTGTTTTGTTCCAATTGGCAGGATTGCTATTCGCGGTTGCATTTCTCATCCCATCGGAAATTTTTGGTCTACCAACTCTATCCATCTGGTCAATAGCAAGTTTGTTGCTATCTGTATTGTTATTCGCTGTATTTGTTGTTGCAGTAGAATTAGCCTTGGCTGTACGCGCACATTCTGTAAAAGAAGCCGGTACAGTTCTTGGCCCAATAGTGATAGCGTTCATTGTCCCAGCCATGTTTGCACAATTCGTAAATCTAGAAGGAATCGAATGGTGGTGGTTTGTAGCACCAATTTTTAACGTCTGTTTAGCAATGAGAGAAGCCCTACTCGATATTACCGATTTGAGCCATATTGCATTGTGGCTGGGCTCATCATTATTTTATGCATTTGTTGCAGTCACATGGGCGGCGAGACAATTCCAGAGAGAAGATTTGGTAGAAAGCATCAGTTAATCGCTTTCCGCCAGTATTCGTTCAGTATTACTATAAGAATACTTAAGAACGCATGCTATTCCCAAAAAATAATGCCAAAGATTAGTCTTGACATGCCGAATGAATTGCTTGAGGACTTGAGAGTCCATGTTGGTGAGGACAAGAAATTCGTCAGTGTTGCGGATGCTGTCAGAACTGCGTGTAGGAAATTATTGGACCAATTAGACTCAATTGATGCAAGACATGGGAGAATAAAGGGTGAATAGAATGGTTGAGAAAAACCAGGCAATCGCAGCCGTTGATACAATAATTCGTTACATTGAGGGGGCGAACGGCACCCTTAGAGAGGGGTTGTCTAGAACCCCGGAACGTGTAATTGAATCCTTTACAGAGATTTTCAAAGGTTATTCAGAAAACGCCTCTGAAGTGTTGGATGCAACGTTCAATGCTGAAGGGTATGATGGTATAGTTTTGCTTCGAGATATTGAATTTCATTCGACATGTGAACACCATCTACAACCATTTCATGGTAGAGGTCACATTGCTTACATTCCGACTGACAGGATTGTCGGAATTAGTAAATTAGCAAGAATTCTAGAGATGCATGCTAGGCGTTTACAAAACCAAGAGCGTATCACTAAGGGGATTGCAGATGATTTAGAAACTCATCTCAAGCCACTTGGTTGTGCAGTGATACTTGAAGCATCACATGGATGTATGCAATGTCGCGGGGTCAAGAAACAGAATTCCGTCATGACTACATCTCAAATGCGCGGTGTTTTCTTTGACAAATCCGAAGCGCGCACTGAATTAATGCAACTAATTCGCAGTGCACCATTATCAAATTAAAAATGGAGGAATTAAAATGGAAGATGAAACCCCAGAATTAATTGCACTTCCACTAGTCCCTATTATTGAAGAATCAATTATCCCTGAGAAGACCTCAACTCCTAATGACCCACTAGACCAGCAATTCCCAATTGTGGAGATGTTCTACTCAGTACAGGGTGAAGGGTTCCATACTGGAGTACCTTCAATTTTCATTCGATTTGGGGGATGTAACCTAGCCTGTGAATGGTGTGATACGTCTTTTGATGTATGGGAAAATTTGACCCTGCGACAGATAATTAGAGAAATGGCACCATGGGATTGTAACCGCATTGTGCTAACTGGCGGTGAACCTGCTCTCCAAGATTTATCTGCCCTTTCCAACATTCTAAGACCAATGGGATATGAGTTGGCAATTGAGACAAACGGAACCATTGAGATTCCAGAAGAGGTGATGGACTGGATTTGTGTCTCACCAAAAGACCAATTGTATAGTTCAGTGAAAATACGTCAACAGATAGGAGATGAACTCAAGGTAGTTTGGGTCGGACAAACTTTAGACATGTATGACGAATTACTCAATGGATTTGATCATCATTTTTTACAACCTTGTTATGATGAAAGCAAAGACTCGGACTGGAATGGCAAAAATTTCCGATCAACTTTAGAGATGGTTAAGAACAATCCGGGCTGGAATCTAAGTCTGCAGACTCACAAATGGATGGGGGTTGATTGATGTTGAGAAAAGTAGCTGTTATGGCGTTGAGTGGAGGAATGGACTCTACTGGGCTTTTGATGCGACTCCTTGCCGATGAATATGAGGTTCATACGATTTCTTATAATTACGGCCAAAAACATTTGATTGAAATTCAAAGAGCCAAAACAAATGTCAGATATCTTTCACAGAATGGATACCATATCAACCATCAAGTCATTGACCTGACCTCAGCAATGTCATCTTTTCATTCTGCGCTCACAGATGAATCTATTGAGGTGCCAGAAGGACACTATGAGGAAGGACAAATGAAGCAAACAGTTGTGCCAAATAGAAATGCAATTTTCGCTTCAATATTGTACGGACATGCACACTCTATAGCAATTAAAGAATCAGTCAAAGTAGAGATTGCACTTGGCGTACATTCAGGAGACCATGCGATTTATCCGGATTGCAGACCAGAATTTTACAGCGCCTTAGAACAAGCTTTTGCAGTTGGTAATTGGGACTCTGAAAATGTTACTTTCAAATTACCATATATTGATGGAGATAAAGAATCGATTCTGAGGGATTCTGAAATAGCAATCTCACAACTCGGGCTTGATTTTGACACTATTTTTGCCAACACGATTACTTCTTACAACCCTGATATTGAAGGGCGTTCTTCGGGAGCCTCTGGTTCTGATGTAGAACGAATCCTTGCATTCCATGCCGTTGGGAGGAAGGACCCAGTAACCTATGTCAAACCCTGGGAAGTTGTACTACGTAATGCCTTAGCAGTTGAAAAAACACATCAGGAGATGAAAATATGAACGATGAAGATAAATTAGACTTAAAAGAAAGATTAACTGAACTACAATATCATGTTACACAGGAGTCTGGAACCGAACCGGCTTTCACTGGAATCTACTGGGACGAAAAAAGAGATGGCGATTATTACTGTATATGCTGTGGACACCTGTTGTTTACTTCGAAAATGAAATACGATTCGGGTTGTGGCTGGTCATCCTTCCACCATGAAGACCCTAATGCAGGAATTATACGATTACCTGACCTTACTAGAGGAAGGGTAAGGGTTGAGGTAAGATGTGGTTCCTGTGATGCACATTTAGGTCATGTGTTCGAAGATGGTCCTAAGGAAGAAGGTGGCGAGCGTTACTGCATTAATTCCGCCAGTGTTGAATTTCGGGGAGATGAATGATGCCGACTAGCATTCGGAGATGGGTTGAGACTGATACAGGACACCGTGTTCCAAATCATAAGAGCAAATGCAAACATATGCATGGGCATAGATATCGTTGGGAAGCAGAAGTCGAAGGTGATGTCGTCTTAGAACACGGTGTTTCCGAAGAGGGTATGTTAATTGATTTCTCAGATGTTTCAACAATCCTAAACGAAAAAATTCACGACATTGTCGACCACGCTTTCATTGTTTTTGAGAAAGATGCTGACGCAATTGCAGCGCTCAAATTAATGGGAGATGGACACCGCACGGTTAGTGTACCATTTATTCCAACAGCAGAAAATTTGGCTAAATGGGCATTTGAACAAGTATCTCCTCATATAGAAACTGAATATGGAAATACATTACGTTTAGCGGCATTTCACGTACGTGAAACACCGAAATCTTGGGCCACTTGGAAACCCTGATTACTCTTCTTCTGAATGCTTTTCTTTCAAAGCATCTCGTGATTGCTTCAATACTCCAAGGATTCTATGCGCCTCATCATCCATAGGCATACTTCGCATGAGAACTCTCTTCAGAGTTTCAGCAATCCCAGGCCTTTTGTGCTCTTGCACATCTACTACTCGTGCTAAATCTACACTGAGAGTGTGAATCATTCTTCTCAACTCTGGGTCTAACAAACGTGTGTTCTTTGTAGTTCTTGGTAATCCTTCCTGCTCTCCTAATTCTGTAGCAATTAATGCCATATGCATCTCATAAAGGAGTATAGTAACTGCATGACTGAGGTTCAATATTGGATAACCTTCCCAAGTAGGGATAGTGACGAGAATATCGCACATCTGTAATTCTTCTGTTAAGATTCCAACTCCCTCACGGCCAAAGACAATTGCTACATTGCCCTCCACCTCGTTCATCCGTTGCGCAACTTCATCAGGCATTACAAAATGTCGAAAAGCAATTTTCTCTCCCATTTCTCTTTTACCTGAAGAACCTACAACAATTGAAATATCTTGCATACATGAATCCCAATCTGAGAATATTTCTGCATTTTCTAATACGCTTTTAGCGTGTTTTGAACGTGCTAAGGCTTCATCCTCAAATTCATAACCTGATTTAGAAATTAATCTTAAATTGTTGAAACCAAAGTTCCTCATTGATCTTGCTACCGCACCGACGTTGCCTTGAATTTCTGGCTCAATCAAGACTACGAAGACTTCAGCCATCCTCTCAGGCAGAGGTATTGATAAATTCAAACCCACAATTATTCCTCTTGTTTTGTTGGTGTCCATGCTTCCAATGCGTCTCTATCTACCTGTTGATAAATGAAAAGTAACCACTGCCCAGTTTCCCTATCTGGTATAGGAATGCTTCTTTTTGCGACTCCTTGCTCACGCAGCCAATTGAAAAATTCATCCAACACTTCTTCTGAGGGATGCCTAACAAAAGGAGGGTCATGACTCCAAAAAAATTCTAGTGGCCCGACGACCAAGCGCCCACCCCTGATTAATCTACACGGCGCTGTTTGTAGCGGGTGATATAACCTGCAATCCAATTACGCATTCGCTTGTTCACAAGTTTGCCATCTTCTCCAACAAGGTCAGTAAATTCCTCTACCAATTTCTTGTTTTCGTCAAAGTCTGCACCAAACTTATCAGGATATTCTTCGCAAAGTGCGATTGCTCTAATTTTAATGAATGATGGCCTAATATTCCCCATTTTATCGCCTCAGTACTTTGCCTCATCAAGTAGTACTTGAATTCTATCGTCACCATCAACTCGGTCAACAACTATGTGAACTCGACGGGGAGGTTTCTGTATGCCCCGAGACCAGATCTCTTGATTTACACCCTCATCAATCCAAATGTTTTCATCATCCTGAACCTTCATGTGACGGCGGACGAACTTCTTGAGAACCTCAATTGCTCTCTTTGCTCTCTTTGTTCGTGGGCAAGCCCATGCTGCTCGAAGAGGAACGGTGTAGTGGCGACTGCCATGGAATAATTTTGAATCAGCCATTTTAATCACCTTTGCAACTTGCTCCTGCGCCAATGGTGGCGTTTACTGTGCGATGTGAAATTACGACCTGTTTTCTGCATAACCCAGACAGGAACCCTGCGGTTCGTCTTTGTTACTTTGTTCAAACGCTTCTTTTTTGGAGCCGGTTTATTTCGTGCCATTTTTTCACCTCAAATTCTTCGGATTGATGATTCTCGACGGTTTGAATTCAGTTGTGCAAGAACGGCTTTCAAAGTGTTGTCATCAACAGGAGTTTGCAAACGCCCCTCGTTGTGCAGATTAACAAGATGGCGCTTAACTCCAAGGGCAATTTCAGGACGAGTTAATTCAACCCTCCCTAATCTCTCTCTTGATTCAGGAGTTAGAATAGATCGCATTGCCTCATTCAATGCTGTTGCTTCCTTGTCAGCAGCTGCCTGTTGTTCTTCAGCGGCTAACTGTTGTTCAGCCTGATTCTCAATCTGATTCTGGACTTCGGACAAGCGAGCAGCGCGCATTCTCTCAAGTTCGCTGTCATCGATTGACATTGCCTTTGACACCTACCCCACCTACTTCCAATCAGTACTTTGACAATCCAGGAGATGTTGCTTCGGCTGTCGGCCTGACTTCATGAGCAACTTCGTTGATTAACTTGTTACCCGCTGGTGTCAAAACCCTCCCAAGAGTGATTGTGCCAGCAGTATTTTTCTTTGTCTCTACAAGACCTGCTTCTTCCAATTGTTGTAGAACAGTACGAGTAATATGGCGTGAGCCTGATTTTGCTCGACTAGGTGCACTTCCCCTATCTCTAGCACCACCAAACATCTGTGAAAGATGGTTAACGCCAATTGGTGAATGTATGGCGACCTTACGAAGAACTGCGGCAGAGCGAATTTCCCACCAGTTATCTTGAGTAGGCGGTCTCTCTCGATGGACACCTGTTTTCACATGAAGTGCCCATTCAGGCCTAGAAATTGAATCGTGAGCCTCTATTCTTTCTGCCAATAATGGCAAGAGCAAATTCGTTGGAACATCGTGGAATGTCGTCATGTGCAAGACCTGAGCATCCCGCCGACCAACCATCCGTATATAACGCAATCGTCCCCCCTACGGGGGGGACTGCTTGGCATGTCTCCTATTAGCGTGTACTACATCAAGTTCAAACATGGTGGTTAGGTCGGCCCGACAATGGAGAAAGCACTGGCTCGGAATCCGAACCTTTTACGTACACTCTTGGGTTTGTCAGTGACATTGATTGTTGTTTTGGGTTACTCTGCGTATTCGGCATCTCTGGACTCTGAGTATTACATTCACGAATCTAGTTTGGAGCAAAGCACCCTCACCCTAACCCCTATTGAACAAGACAATCGGTCAATATCATGGAGTGCTACCTCTGAGGGGACAATATCTTGGGTAAATTTCTCCCTTTCAGGGGCGCCACAAGATTCAACTCTAACCATCACAAGTGGTGGTGAAATGTGGTGGAGCCATCCTATGCTTGGTAGCGACTACGCTGATAACTTCAATTGCCTTCAAGGAAATACTAATTTCGAACTGATAAACCACTGTGAGTTGGCTTTTACTCACTCTATCACAACCGATAGTGAGGGCAATGCCAGTTTGCGAGGGTTGCTTTCTGACCAACTACCATTATCTGGAATGGGCACGCTTAGAGCAACCGATTTAAACACTGCAACAACAGAAGCAGAAGAAATTATTGAGACTGCAAATAACACCGTATTTTGGCTTATTAAATTATCTTCAAATTCTGCTATAGAAAACTCGACTGTATCCATGGAACAAACAGTAGTATCACATCAATTGAATGATGTTTATCAGTTTCAACTTAACCCATTCGAAGAATCAGTTTACTCACTAACTGCCCTTCTCACTTTCTTCGTAATGGCACTTGCATTACCCTTAGGTATTTACTATGCAAGCATAAAGCGCGAACAACGAATCAACTTGATTCGTGGCGATGACGCAGAATCAGAATAAACCTCGATGCGGGAATCTATGATTCCCTTCCTAAGGACCGACTACTTCAAATAAGCAGGATTGGGGTTGCATATGAGGACATGTCATCAACCTCAGTCAGGTCGGCTCTTTTCGCTGTTGCTCTTTTACTGGCAATGAGTGCAACTAGTCTTTCCCCTTTACTACTGGTTGAAGAATCAGAAGCGGCGAGCGGGATAGATGTTCGACCAACAAATTTTGACATTACTTATACGAATTCTGCTGACCAAAGTAAATACCGATTACTGTCGAGTGCCGATCCTTCTGGAGGTGGTTTCAATCGTCCAATTAGCCTATTCGTGGTTGATGGCATGGTCAATGTAACTTCAAGAATTGAAATTACAGTTCAAAATTTAGGCAACACCGCATCCGGGTCTTTCAATCTTCAATTACTTGTGATCCATAACGAATATAGTGGGTTTGAAATTTTCAATTCCACACTAAATGTCAATTCGATTGGAGGAGGTGGCACAGCTACGACATCAACAAATTGGGCACCACGATATGGTGGCAACCATACTATGATTGCAACGACTTTAGTGGCCAATGACGACAATAAAGGAAATGATGCTCTTACTCGGTCTCTAGCGATCGGCCAATTTTACGACAATGCAGATATCCAAGGAAGTTGGAATTTGGCCTCCGGTTGGCAGTTAGACCCTGATATTAGCCTGTCTAATTCTGCTTTCCATATTGGAAGTGGGGGCACAAGTAGCACACATGGACAAAATTGGGATAGGTCACTAACAAGCCCAATTCTAGACTTTTCAAATGCACATCCAAATCCAAACACGTACGGGAAACTCGGGTTTTTCTACACCGGTTCAGGTGGATCGGGGGATGGAATTAGGATTGAATGGTATCAAGCATCATCTGGAAATTGGGTAAATACTGTGAATAATGGCTTCTCATTTGATGGGGTAGTAGACGGAGACCTCACCGATGGCACAAATTGGTTGATTCAAAATGAGCAGAATATGCAGGGTGGAACGGCACGTCCGGGATTCAATATTCCACAATCCACATTGAATTCGCAGACACAATTTAGGTTTAGATTCATTTCAGATTCTTCTAATAATGGACAGGGTTACTGGCTAGAAGATATTGTGGTCATCTATGATGAAAAGGCCTGGCCAGAAGAATTCGGTGTTGGAATCACCCATGGCGCTGATGGCCATGCAAGAAGGGGACATTGGGCAGAACATGCCATTTCTATTACAAATGAAGGTAACATTACTGACTTCTATCAGCCCTCGCTATCAGGATTACCTAATGGATGGGATTACCAATTCGTTCACATGTCAGGGTCAACTATTTTACCATCTATGACAATCGAAGTTGAGCCTGGCGAAACTTTCAATTTTCAAGCACAAATCAAACCTGGGCTAAGTGCACCAGTAGGTGGGCAAACGGCTACCGCAACCATCAGTTCAACCTTGCACTCCTCAACCTCGTCTAGTGTGATATTGAACACACTTGTTGACCCGGAATATATCCCCAGTTGGGACCCAATTCTTCAGAGTAACTATTGCCTACCAGGAAGTTCTTGTGAATTTGCTATTAATCTTTCAAATATTGGAGATGGGTCTGATACTTTTGCGGTCTACTCAACACCAGTAGTACAATGGGAAAATTGGACATTTGATATTTCTTTTAATCAGCCTCCAACGGTGACAATTGCTCCAGCAAATAGCGCCGTTGTTCTTTTGCAGGCAGATATTCCTAATTCAGCCTTGCCCGGACAGACTGCATCCATTGATGTCACCGCAGTTAGTCAAGCAGATAATACGGTAACAGATACAATTCGCGTCAACCTAACTGCCTCAATGATTTCGAATTCCGAAGTTGCAGTAAATCCTGAGGATATTCCTGAGGGTGGCTGGTGGGTTGAACCTTCAGAATCGGTAATAATTCCATTCACAGTGTGGAATAATGCTACGAGTCAGGACACCTTTAATTTCCAATTAGATACAACAAATATGAGGGGTTGGAATGTGACTCTTCCAGCCACGACAACTTTGGTTGTTAGAGCTGGAGAAAGTGCTAGGATTCTCATCACATTGACCGCCCCAGTGAATGCACAATCAGGGGACCCCGCCCCACTTCTAACCCCACTTGTCACAAGTACATCATCAGGTACGGCCTCCCTCTCAACGGCCTACGGGGGAGTACGAGTAACCATGTTACATGACATTATTCTGAGAGTATTAGGAACTCCGACGAACGTCACACCAGGCCAACCATCATCTGCCACTTTTGAGATTGAAAACAATGGCAATGGACCAGAACACGCAGTTCTATTAGTGGAAGGAATTCCAAGCACTTGGGATTATCACATAGAAGTTGGTGCAACTGAATTGAGTGGGCCAATTTCCCTCTCACCATCTTATGAAAGCAACCATATTGCCCAGATACAAATTATTTTCACACCTCCCGGTGGGGAAGAAGCAAATCTCGAGATAGATATTGATGTATCAGTTGTCCCAAGTGAAGGTTCTGACCTAAATCCAATTGATAATGACCATTCATTCTCAGTGAGGACGAATCGGGTTACTAGACCTATTCTTTCGATGAGCACTGATGTTCTTGATGTGAGAACAGATTCGGTGCATTTAGTCACACTTGGAGTGATGAATGATGGTAATGCTGTAGATGGGGCGATGCGCATTAGAATAGTTGCTGACACCCTCTTACCCGGAATTACCTCAACCCTTTCAAATGGAGGCACAAGCCTTCACCTAAATCAGTGGATGGACTTAGGACTACCACCACAACAAAATAAAGAATTACAATGGCTAATCACTGTTTCACCGGATTTACCCGTTGGGACAAGAGTAGTATTTTCAGTTATTTTTGAGGCCAGTGATGATATTGAAGGAAACTCACAAACCATCAATGAAACATTAATTCTAACAGTCACATCACATAGAGAATTAAACATAGAAAAATCGCTTGCTGAAAAACCTGAATTAAATCCTGGTCAAAGGATGTTGTTCAAAGTAAATGTCACAAGTTATTCTTCATTTACAGAAGAACTAGAACTTAGTAGTTCGGCAGGTGAAATTTGGTCTGTTAAATGCAATAATTTAGAACAAACAACATATACATGGCCCTTGGTTATTCCATCTACAAATAATCCCTCTGGGAGAAATGTCGGATGGGATTGTGAGTTAACAGCCCCTGAGTTTTCTGATTATGTGCCTTTAGAACTGACAGTTACAAGTGAGAATGAAACATTGTGGTATTCTATTTTAGAAGTTACAATTACCTCACCAAAAATTGAAGAGGGCGGCCTTATTTTTGGATTAATTGATCTCGAACAACAAACCCCACTACTGGTCGGTGCTGGTGGTTTAATTTTCCTTGTTTTCGTCAGTTTAATGGTTATTGCAATAAATAGACGAAGAAAATCTATGGAGGAAGATGATGACTATGAAGATGACGAAGATGAATCCATCTCCTCAAATCATCAACAGCCCTCAACTCAACAACATGCAGTACAAGCAACTGCTCCAACCCCTGAACAAACTGTTCAACATACTGTTTCCACTCATCAACAGTCTGTACAACCAACCGCTTCTACCCATCAACAAGTTGCACAACCAACTGTTTCCACCACTCAACAAACAGCACCTATTGTAATGCCAGAACAGAGTACAATTACTGATGACCAGTATAGGGCTGCGGGCTGGACTGAAGATAAAATTGCGGATTTACGCCGCCAAGAAGCAAATGAGATTGCCAAGGTATCTGAGGCCATACAAGCAAGTCAGAACCAAGCCGCCTATGCTGACCAAGTTCAATATCAACAGACTCAACCAAGCCCGCAACAGGTTCAACCACAGGTTAGCCAACCAGAACCGCAACCTCAGAATGAACAGCAGAATCTGCACTCAGCCTTTGGTAGTTTAGGGGTGGCTGAACAACCTGCGAGTGAAGTTGAAGAAAATCACTTACCCGATATGGCATCTGCGTTAGACACCTTCGCTCCAGCCCCTGCTGAAAATGAAATTGAACCGGCGTCATCAGAATCATCCGAAGAAACACCAACTGAATCCCCAAATGAACAAAAATTACCACAGGTAAATTGCTCGTACTGTGATAGGATATTAACCAATACAGACCAATGGTTCGAATGCCCAGATTGTGGTATATACAGCCATGCACAATGTAGAGAAGGCCAACAAGTGTGCAGTCGGTGTGGAAGCAAAAATTGATTATTCAATTTTATCGCCATCAATCGTTGAAGTATCTACTCCATCTATTTGGATAATCTCCCCGTTGGGGTCTATTCCAGGACCTGTCGGCCAAACATCTTCAAATTCTGTTTTTGAAAATAGTACAAAACCACGCTCACCTAACAATCTCAAAGCGGCTTCGGTTCGCTCTGCAGCAGGAGCTATCTGTTCAGTGAAAGTTTCATCCATTAGTGAAACTATTTCTTCAAAATTGCGATGCCCATTACTCAATTCCCAAAGCAGGCTATTCATTTCATCAAGTGGGCGACGAAGGTCTCTTGGAGCGCGCAATAATTTTGCTAAAAAACCTTCAAATCGACGAAAAGATTTAGAGTGACACAATAGAATAAATCGCCCCGAAACTCCTGGTAAATTCGGATGTGGTCTACTTTCCCCTCTCCGGCCCCACCAAACAGGTGCACGGACTGGGAAGGAACCCGCCAAACTAGATTCTCTCTCATCACCACTACCCTTCAATTCAGACATTGTACCACCTAGATAATTTGCCAAGTCCAAATCACTAAGGCTAACATAGAGCAAATGCCAATTCCTGCAAGTAATCTGAGCCACTCAACTTTTTGGGTAAAATTTGAGATATACCACACACCTGCACCACAAAGGGCGCAGACTAGTAACAATATGTACCAACCCGGTGGCATATTTTCTTGTGGCGGGGCAGATGTTTATGATATTGGGCATTAGGATTGAACACTGTGTTTTTCTTACGTACTCTTAGGTTGTGAGACTCCAATGGCTCATGCGGGGGTGAATACATGGTAACAAAATCACGAGAAAACTATTTTTTCTGCTGAAACCATCAAAGGGTAAACAAGATGCGTGGCATCTTTGAGGGTATCAAATGGAGAGGGTGAAACACTTCTTTCGCACATTGGATGAGTTCCTTGCAAGTTATGCGAAAATTTTTGGAGTTTCTATTGTGAACCCAATTCCTCGTCATTTTCTTTTCTTGTCTGTTTACAGCGCAATTTACTTCGTGGCAATTTCGGCGCCAACAATTTTCGCTTTTGTCACTCTTTGGGTTGGATATATTGGAGTCTTAGCGGTTGGAAGGGCATGGGCTCAAAATGAATCTTTAAGAGCCAGGATTGCAAAAAAATTAGAAGATGCGAATCCCGATAATTTACCTGATTTGAGAATCACAGCAGCATTCGCAGCAGTACAGATGGTCCTTCTTGTCCCGATGTTATTACAAACTTCACACTCATTGTTTGACTTGTTTGACGTACCAGATGGTTCTACTTGGAAAACATGGGGTTTATTTGGGCTTGACCTACTATTTCGGTCATTCCTTGATTGGTCAGAGGTATATGGTGTCCATATCTCTGGAGTCACACTCAATGCATCGGGAGGAAGACATCTTGTGATGTTTATTCTCTTATCAATTGATTATATGATTATACAAACGGTAATTCGCATTGTTGGCATTAATCAAACTATTCAAGAAGGTGTTGCCGTTGCTGGTAAAGACCCAGAAATGGCTTTCAGACTGGGTTATAGAGCCACCACAAAACTTGCTGAACTTGCATCTGATGGTAGTAATGATATTGGCAGTAGAACTCAGATGATAGAGGCTTTAGGCATGATTGGAGACTTCAAAGGCGCACCACCTTTAGTCGAGATTTTAGCAGAAGATGAACTTCACACTGCAGCAACTGCCTCATTAGTAATGATAGGACATTTTGATTCTTTAATCACAGGAATTCGCCATGAAAACCCACTTGTCAGAAGAGGTTGTGTGACAGCCTTAGGTCGTTTAGAAGATTCTGTTGCCAACGAAATTCTCTCAGAAGCGATAAAAGATTCAGATTCGGGTGTTAGGAAATTTGCCCATCAAGCAATTGGCAGAAGTTCACACCCCTCTGATATTCCGCTGTTAAAACAAGGTTTGCTCGACGATAATCTTGAGGTTCGTTATTCCGCGCTCAAGCAATTTTCCAACTTTTCTGGAGAGGAGGCTATGGAGGTAGTTCTAATTGCGGCGAGAGATGAATCTGCTTCTATTCGAAGATTGGCAGTAGAAATTCTAGCCAGATATCCGTTTCCCGCTGTTGTACCAGTCCTCGCTAATGCGATGCAAGATGAGGATTCGAACGTCGCGGCCGCGGCGAAGCGTTCGGTAGAACACTTAGAATCACTCGTTGAATCAGGGGCAGTCTGATTAATCATCTATACGACAACATAATTTAGTATTCTCTATGCTCTAAAAAATGGATATCAATGCGAAATACGATTAAGAATTATTGATTATTTATTGTACTATAACACCGAACACTTATCCGTGACACTTACGGGTCGCAGTCTGAGTGGAACGTATGGCTGAACATGGACATGAAAATTGCCCCCACTGTGAGCATCAATTAGATGGGCTAGAAGCAGTATGTCCTGCATGTGATGGAGACCTATATGGGGTGCCTTCAAAAATCACTCAAGTTAAAGAAAAGGTCACAGAAATTGTCCAAAAGGTAGAGTCAGAAGTAAGAGACGCTGTATCTGTTGATGGGGACCTTGTAGGGTCTGTTCAAAAAGTAAGTCAACAAATTGGTGACCATGTTGTACCGGTGTTTACAAATGTAAAACAAGCAGGGTCAGATGCTGTTGAAAAAGTCAAAGACAAAATGAGCAGTGATGCACCCCAACAGACTAAACAACAAGATTTTGATGATGAAGAAGAGGATTTAGAATCACTAATTACTCAAGGGGAATTACTAGTATCTGAAGGGCGGGAACAACAGGCCCTCAAGATATTCAACAGAGTAATTAGCGCCGACCCCAGTAATGCGATGGCTTGGTTCAACAGAGGGGTCATTCATGAAATGGGTGGACAAGTTGAAGAAGCCACAAAAGCATTCAAAGTTTGTTTGGATATGCAATCAGACCATGGTCCTGCAGCTGCTAATCTTGCGGTGCTACTCGACAGGACAGGAAAAGGTTCGGAAGCCGCAATCTTCGCTCATAAAGCCTTGAAATCGTTCCCCTCACACCCGGATTTAGCGCGTATTGCTGACCAAGGACCACCCGCACAGCAGACGGTCATTGAAACTGATGTTGTTCAAGCCGCTCCGGTAGTAGAAGAGCCTGCCCCAATAGTTGAAACAGAGCCTGCTCCTGTCGTACAAACTCCTGCTCAAATAGTTGAGCCCGAGCCCGCTCCTCCGGTGATTGAAGAGCCTGTTGTAGCACCACCTATTGATTTGGATGCAATTGTTGAACAAGCGGCAAATTTGATTAAACAAAATGAGCCTGAACAGGGATTAGAACTCCTTCGGTATTTACTACACAATGAAGCCGCAGAACATCCTAGAGCATGGAGAGTAGCTGCTGCCTCTATGGCTCGATTGTCACTTATTGAAAATGCAATTGATGCCTTTACTTACGCACTTGATCTGGATAATACAGATGCCGCATCATGGTATAATCTCGGTGCGTTGCACCGGAGAAATGACCACGAAGAAACTGCAGTCACATGCTTTGATGCTGCCTTAGGACTTCGTCCTGATTACACCAAAGCATCAGCCGCACTCGCTGAAATTCACACCGCTAATGGTTCACTATCCTTAGCGATTGAATCTTGGAGATCCTTGCTTTCACATGAGCCAAATCATGCAGGTGGCCCAACTTTTGCTGGCATCTTAATCGCTATCGCTGAAGGAGAGGGTGAGGTATTGGAGATGGCAACAGAAATCCCAACTACGATACCCGAAGGACCCGAATTGGCCTCCGAAGCCCTGAAGTTTATTCCTGATGATGGTGCTATAGAAAATGTCAAACTCCGCGCTAGGGCCATGACTTTGTCTGGGTCTTACCCTGAAGCAGTGAAGGCCTGGAGATCTTTAATCGAAACTGACCGTGATAACCCTGAATTGTGGGTTGGCATGCGTAAAACATTCATAGCCGCTGGAGACCAAGTGACTGCAGAGAAATGTAGAACAAAAATCGCCTCACTTACTGGGGAAACCACCCCCACATTAGAGGTTAGTGAACCGCAAGTCGAGGCACACGCCGAGCCAGAGCAGGTACAAGAACCCGAACCAGTGGCAGAACCTGAAGTTGAAACACCAATTGAAGAGCCACAACAAATTGTAGAGGAGCCTAAGCCCGAAGAAATTGCAGATGATGACCCCTGGGGGGATGACCCTTGGGCAGACGTTGATTCGCCAGCAGAATCCGTAGAGACATCAGAACCTATCACAGAGGAAGAAGAACAAACTGCAGAACAGGTAATTGCTGCAGAAGAAATCCTCGATACAACACCTGAACCGGAACCGGTTGTACAAGAAGAACCAGCGCCTGAAGTCAACCTAGCGAAGGCCGCTCTTGATGTTGCAACAAATACGCCCGCCCCTGAAATATTAGGTTCGGGAAAAATTGACAGCAGTTCTATTTCAAATCAAGATGTCCAGTGGTATAACAAAGGACTCACGCTTCTAACTGAAGAAAAATACACCGAAGCTCTGGCTTGTTTTGACCGGGCACTACCAACATTTGTGAATGATGATGAAATGGTTGTAAGATTATTAAATGCTAGAGGTAATGCATTTTACTATCTCAAGAATTTTAGCGACTGCATTGACGCTTATCACGAAGCAATGAAAATCAACCCTTCTGGAGTAACAGGAGCAACACTCTACAATATGGGAACAGCATATGCAGAGGTTGAACGCTATGCTGATGCAATAAAATGCTTTGAACAAGGCATGTCTGAAAAGCGAATTAGCCCACTTGAAGGAGATCACGCTAAGATGGCAAAGGAACAAATTCGCCGGTGCAAGTTACTTCTTAAAGAACAAGAAAAGAAACTTAAACGCCTATCAAGGCTTAGAAATTAATTAATTAATTTTTAATTTAAGCAGGTAAAATTGCGACTGCTTGTACCTTATATTCAGGACATTTGGTTAGTTTGTCAGCAGAAGAACTGAGAACTGAGTTAACTCCCACATCAGGGAAGTGGAATGTTGTAAACAGATTCCCAACCCGAACTTCATCACTTAGTTTAAGAATCATTTTTATTTTATTTCTAGGGCTAGCAAGCATGACTTCATCGCCATCAGAAAACCCTAGCCTATCTGCATCTTGGGGATGCATCTCTAGTAAATCGGTATCCAAAAATTGGTTCAATCCTGTGCGTCTAGTTTGAGTACCAGAGTTGTAGTGGAAAATATTTCTCCCTGTAACTAATATGAATGGATAATCATCTGAGGCTTGCTCATTTGGTTCTGCGAATTCAGGCGCGGAAAAGTTACCCAACCCACGTGAGAACTCCTCTATGTGCATCACATTTGTTCCGGGGTGGTCAACACTTGGTGCTGGCCATTGTACCGCTTCAGCACTTTCCAGTCTAGCATAAGAAATTCCTCTAAAATTAGGTGTTAAACTCGCTAATTCATCCCAAATATCTGAAACATTAGGTGAGGAAATTATCGGATGCCCCATATATTCGGCCAATTCTGCAACTATGAGCCAATCTTGCTTTGCAAGACCTGGTGGTTCAATCGCCTTTCTAATTCTCTGCACTCGCCTTTCTCCATTAGTGTATGTACCATCAGATTCTAAGAAGGATGCTGCTGGGAGGATTACGTGAGCAAAATTTGCTGACTCGCAATGGAAAATATCCTGCACTATTAACAAATCAAGTTTGGATAAACCATCTTGGACTCTTGAATTATCTGGGTCAGTGTGAGCAATGTCAGAACCTATCATATACAATGCATGGAACTTTTCTTCTAACGAATTATCTATCATTTCTGGATAAGTTAAACCGGGCTCTGCCGCTAACTTAACCCCCCATGAATTTTCGAATTCTTTTCTAACTTTATCGTCAGTCACAGGTTGATAATTTGTCAAAACATTTGGTAACGCGCCCATGTCACAAGAGCCCTGTACATTGTTTTGACCTCGCAATGGATTAATTCCAGTTCCTGGCTTCCCGACATTACCAGTTAAGAGTGCTAAACTGGAGAGAGCCATCACACCCTCTGAACCATGGCTGTGCTCTGTCATCCCTAAGCCATGCACAGACATTGCCGTTTCAGCAGATGCATACATTCTTGCTGCTGCTTCTATTGTTTCTGCTGGAACTGTAGTAATTTCTTCACAAACTCTTGGCGTCATTTCACTCACCATTTGCTTGAATGGTTCAAGATTTTCAGTGCGGTCATTCATCCACTCGTCGCTTGCCTGCAAGTTGTCACGAATGATTACGTGTGCGAGGCCTTGATACAACGCAACGTTTGTACCCGGCCTCAACTGCAAGTGGATATCCGCCATTTTTGCAATTTCTGTCTCTTTAGGGTCAGCCACAATCAATCCCATACCGCGTTTTCGAGCCCTTCTAATGCGTGACCCCGTGACCGGGTGACCATGAATTGGATTGCAACCAGATGCGAGAAGTAAATCTGTTACATCAATATCACCAAGACTATTGGTTCCTGCACCCGCACCAAATACAGTCATCATTCCTTTAACAGTTGCAGAATGGCAAACTCTAGCACAATTATCTACGTTATTCGTACCTATTACAGCCCTCATAAATTTAGAACCGAGGTAATTCAACTCATTTGTAGACCGTGAAGAGGTAATAATCCCAATTGAATCAGGTCCGTATTGTTCCTTAGTTGATTGTAATTTCTCTGAAATAAAAGAATACGCTTCATCCCAATTGACTTCACGGAATTCTTCATCTGTTGACTCTCGAATCATTGGCGATTTTAGTCTATCTGAATGATGTACATAAGCAGATGCAAATCTACCTTTGACACAAGAGTGACCCTGATTCACCGGTGAATCTGCTGCTGGTTTCATTGTCACTAATTTTCCACCCTTTGTTCCAGCATCAAATTGGCAACCGACTCCACAGAATGCACAAGTTGTTCGAACCCAAGTATCAGGAATACCATAAGACCTCTCAACTGTATCCTCAAGAGCACCTACTGGGCATTCATCTACACAAGCCCCACAGGAGACACAATCCGATGCCATGAATGGGACATCTGCCCCCGCAATAATTCTGCTGAAGAAGCCTCTCCCATCTATAGACAAGGCGTGTGTGGCTTGGATATCATCACAAGCACGAACACATCTCGAACAAACAATACACTTGCTAGCATCAAAGGAGAAGAACGGATTTGACCTATCAATGGGTACATCTTGGCAATCGGGAGTATTGTCAAATCTGATGTCCCTTAACCCGACTTCACCTGCAATATCTTGTAATTCACAATCACCATTTGCTGTACATGTTAAACAGTCAAGTGGGTGTTCACTTACATACAATTCAGTGATCCCACGCCTCAGATTCCATAACCGCTCAGAATTTGTGCTTACATCCATCCCTTCTCGAGCAGGGGTTGTACAAGACGAAGGAGTACCAGC
Source organism: Methanobacteriota archaeon (assembly GCA_016845345.1). Taxonomy (GTDB): domain Archaea; phylum Thermoplasmatota; class Poseidoniia; order Poseidoniales; family Thalassarchaeaceae; genus MGIIb-Q1. The sequence goes on along the minus strand of JAERSV010000082.1, from coordinate 36,727 downwards.
TTGTCCATCAATTTCAATTACACACAATCTGCAAGAACCAAAAGATTTCAGATGTGGAGAATCGCATAAACTGGGAATACTTATTCCATTATCTCTAGCGACTTCCATGACCGTTTGGCCTTGCTGGCCAAACATATTCTGGCCGTTAATGGACATGGAAAAGGTGTCACTCATTGCTTACACCTCCAAAAGCATCAGGCCAGAGTGTCATTGAAGAACGTACTGGGTTCATTGCCAAACCCCCTAAAGCACACAAAGAAGTGGAAGTCATCACATCATCTAGGTCATTTAGCAAATCTCTATCCCCGGGTTTTTCTTCATCTGTACCAATTCTTTGCAACAGTTCTAGAGCTCTTTGAGTACCAATACGGCATGGTGTACATTTGCCGCAACTTTCGTCTCGGAAAAATGTCATCCAGTCAATAACTTCTGAACGTGGATCGAATTCGGAGCCATAACAAACAAAACCACCGTGACCCAAAATCCCACCGGCATTTGTTAAACCTTCAAATGAAAGTTCAATATCTTCTAAATCCTCAGTTTTGAAGACCGAACCAAGGGGTCCGCCAACTTGCACGGCTGTCACTCCTTCAAGTGAAGAATGGGTTTCAAATAACTCCTTGACTGTGCCTCCAAATGGCACTTCAACACAAGTTGGCTTCTGAGTGTCACCCACTAATTGAGCAACTACAGTGCCCTTGCTAGATTCAGTTCCAATTGCTCCGTAAGTATCTGCACCCTCCCTCATTATTGATGATACTAGTGCAAAAGTGAGAACGTTATTGACGATTGTTGGGTGGCCAAATAATCCTTCTTGGGCAGGGTATGGAGGGCGGGCTCGCACCTCGCCACGCTTGCCTTCAAGGCTTTCGAGCAGTGCTGTTTCTTCTCCACAAACATAAGAACCAGCGCCAACTGCAATTGTGATGTCAAAATTTGGACCGAGTATGCCTTCATCACGGGCGGAATCAATCGCAGTTTGAAGAGTCTGCTTGGCATCAGGATATTCACTTCGCAAATACACCCACCCATCTGTAGCACCAATTGTGAGTGCACAGATTACCATTCCTTCAATTAATGAATGAGGGTCCCCTTCCATTATCATCCTATCAATGAAGGTTCCTGCATCGCCCTCGTCTGCGTTTGCGACTACATGTTTGATTGTATCATTTTCGCGGGCCGCTGCTGCCCACTTGAAGTGAGTTGGGAATCCAGCCCCGCCCCGGCCCCTCAGCCCAGCAGATTCCAAAGCGGAAAGGACTGCTTCTGGGCCATCGGATTCTGCTTTGCTTAATCCCGCGTAAGCACCAATGGCTTGTTGGGATTTGAAATCGGTTGGATTACAAATACCTAATCGTGCCATAGCAAATCTTTGTTGGTTTGCCATTTCAGGATGCTTTTCAATCTCTCCAAGGTGAAGAGGATGAGTTTGAGGTTTACCATCAATTATAGAATTTAATACGGCGGAGACATCAGTAGGTGATAGCGGCCCAAATCCATGCCTCGAACCCTCAATATCAACTTCTAACAGGGGTTCAAGGTGATACAAGCCCCTGCTTCCTGTTCTAGTCAAGGAGAAAATATTTGACTCATTTCCAATCAATTCTTCAGCAATATCTTCTGCACCCAATGCTACTGATCCGCTATCACAACTGAGATACAATTGCAAACCATCTCCGATCTGGGATTTAAAGGAATTAGCGTTGTCATCATAGAGTACAGCGACTCCTGTTGGACATAAGCCTGCACAGTGCAGTTTTCCTACGACCTTTCCTTCTTTCTCAAGAAGTGAAATAGTATTTTGAGACCCTTTTGCGCGACATGACTCACCAATGCAGACCCTCACAGTGTGGTTCTCTTGTTTTAGTTCGCTGTAATACCCAATTGCTCCTCTAACCTTCGAGGGCGTAGTGCCGTATTGTAAGGCTATCTCACCAATTCTTTCTTGCGATAATGTGCCATTTTCTTGGATTTCTGAACGTAATTGATGAAGCAATAAGTGACCTGGTTGCTCAGGGTTCCAACCATTATTTTCAGTAGACATCAATTCACCTCATAAGTAATTACAAACATTGTCTTGTGGGTCCCAAAGCCTACGGCTTTGTCAATGTTCGTGAGCCGTTTTAACCAAAATACCTATTTCCACACTGACGTATTTCGCCGTTCAAATGACTCTCCAGCCACCTGTGTAGACGTTGAATCTATTGGATTTCAAAAACGCAATTTAGTCATGAACGGACTTCGCCGTTCAAATGATTCTCCAGCCACCTGTGTAGACGTTGAATCTATTGGATTTCAAAAACCCAATTAACGTAAGTCCGGCAGATCTTGCGGCATCAACTGCCATAGTTGAAGGTGCGCCAAGACCTGCTATGGCAGGAATTCCTGCCAATGCGGCTTTCTGTATCAATTCATATCCAATTCTACCTGATAGCATTAGAATTTGTTTTTCTGCTGGCAACTCATTTTCAATCAACCTCGAACCAATTAATTTATCCAAAGCATTGTGTCTCCCAACATCTTCTCGTACAGTGATTAAATTCCCCTCATAATCAAAAAGTGCGCAAGCGTGTAGCCCGCCAGTGGTTTTGAAATGGTCTTGAGAATCTGTCAGTCTTTGAGGTAGTTGAGTTAACACTTCTGGAGATACCCATTGTTCATCTGAGATAGTTAAACGGCTTGGAATTATTAACCCATCAAGTGTTTCTCGACCACATAGTCCGCAACTAGATGTGATTGGGAATGTACGTTCACTAAAATCTGACAAATCAAACTTCTTTGGGTCCATCCTGACAACAACCCGGTCAAGCACAGATTCAATTTTTAGAATTGCTGATTTAGATTGAATCATTGCCTCACCCAGTAACCACCCCGTTACTAATTCTGTATCTTCACCGGGAGTCCTCAATAAAATTCCCAATTTTTTCTGCTCACCAGCAATTTCGATGATTATTTCCACAGCAGCCTCGCTTACAAGGGAATCCTTACTTGCTATTATTTCGCCACCTGACCAAACTTGGACAGGTGTTGTCTTGGTCGGCTCTTCTGACACATTATGCTGTATCTGTACTACAACTTAATGCTTCGTTAATTCTTCTCAACATATCAATTGGTTCAAATCAGTTGAGCGTTCGCCAGTAATTATGGATTCGGACTCGACCCCCCTCCACACCCGGTTGAAGGATATCGGTTTGGAAGAGAAAGAGGCACATGTTGTAATCCTATTATCAACATCCCCGCCCCTAAAAGCCAGTGAAGTTGGCAAAGAAATTGGAATCAGTAGAATGGACTCCTATAACACTCTGAAACGATTACAAGAGCGTGGCTTAGTAATGGCTACATTGGATAAGCCAATGAGATTTACAGGCTTATCAATCACAGAAATATTCCAGCAGTTAATCAATCATGAAGAACAAGAATTACGAAGAATTAAAGCCCATTATGACGAATTCAGTGAAGGAAAAAATGCCATCTCTTCTCATGTTTCACCATTGAAAGAACCGAGTTTTTCAGTTGTAAAAGAACGAAGTTATATTCAAGCGGCAATGGAACGAATAATCGATGATGCTGAGTCCACTGTATGGTTAATTCTAGGGAAGTATGGAGTCCTCCATCTAGTCAAAACTGGTGCGTTGAAGGCCGCAAATGATGCCGCAACAAGAGGAGTAAGTGTGAAAGTTTTAGCTTGCCTTGATAAAGCAACTCTGAAATTCTATGAACAATTAAATTCCGCTGTAGAAATTAGGCACAGTGAATCAGTATCAATGCACGGTTGTATCGTGGATGGTGATGTTGCTGTTCAAAATGTCTCAATGGAAACCAACCCAGTTGGGCGCGGTAAAGAAGATGCTGCGCTAATCATTGAAGCACCTGAATTCCTATCAGCGCAAACAGACTTGATTACTGCTACTTGGAAAAACGCAACACCATTATCCACTGCTAGAACGTTTGTAGAATTAGGTGAAAATACTGAGCCATTACAGATTAATCTCGGAGCCGGTTCTTTCTATAGAAGGTTCAAAGAAATTGTTGCCCGAGACCTTCAAGACCAACATCCTGACAATGAGAATTGGACCAATGCGATCCTTCGCAAAGGAGATGAATTCCTAACTCCACAACCAAATCTTCCCGAATTGGAATTGCTTGGAATAGATGTTTCAGAATTGATGAGAACAGTTGGGCGAAGAATCGGTGAAGAAATAGTCACCAATACCAAAACTACTACTCAAACCGACGAAGAGTTCTGGAACCATCTCAGAAAAGAATGGGCTGAAATGGGCATGGGAGAAATGGAAATAATTGGCAACCCTCCTCAATCGATTAAAATTCATGATGCAGGTTCTTGTGGACAAGCACCTCAATTCGGAGGTCCTTTCTGCCATTTAGATGAAGGGATTCTTGAAGGCATTGTAGAAACCATGTTCGGTGTCAAGACAGCCGCTGTTGAGAGACAATGTACAGGTGAAGATAACAAACATTGCTGTATTGACATTATTTTTGACCAAAAGAATACATGAATTAATCAACCATCAGCTAGAGGGACTAACATGGATTGTCCGGTAGATAGTGGAGTCCTTTCCGAAACAAGTGGTGAAGAGGATTTCGAAATTGTTCCTCTTGATGTGATATTGACGGATATCGCGGCCAACAAGTTGCGGGAAATTTTCAATACTGAACCAGGAGACGTCGTCCTCACACTTGCGGTTCATCGTGGTGGGTGTTCTGGATATCTATATGATATGCAGATTGGCGATAAACCTGAACAAATAGGTCATCAATTTGAGGATGTAGGTGGAATCCCAATTGCAATTTCAGATTTTGACAGCAGTTTACTTGCAGGTATCGTAATTGATTTCCAAGATTCTCTGATGGGTGGCGGATTTAAGATAGAGAATCCAAATGCATCGAAGGCATGTAGTTGTGGCAGTAGTTTCAGTTGAAACGGTTTCAATTCACTCCTCTGCAGAGTTTTCTATTTTTGTCGATTCTTTCACAGCCTGTAGTTTTCTTACTGGTTTTTTGGGTGGTAAGGTCACCACGCCTTCCTCAACTAAGGATGGCAATGCCATTAGATCTTCAAATCTGATTGATGCTTCTAATGACTGCTCAGGGAACCGATGGTCGTTTACAAAGAATTCCTCAAGCATGCAAATTTTACGCAGGTTTAGGCTTCCATCTTTATTTCTGGTAAAAGAATAAAGTTCGGGATTTTCGTCGTCAATCAAGCGTTTATGGAAAGAATTACGAATAACCTTTCCACGTCTTCCCGCTGCCCATTCAATCAAAGCACCTACAATAGTAGCAGTGTAAAGAACAACCATTATTGAAATAGCGAAAATAATTGGGTCGTGCAAACCCTCACCCGGGTAACTGATTGTCAAGAAAACTTGCCTAACTATCAAGACGAGTAGACCAATACCGACTACTGGAGTCAGCAAATCCTGCAGAATTGCTTCAAGTGGGATTATTCTTCTCTGCGCATTATCGGCAAATGCTAACTCACCATCAATCGCAACTGCTGTAATTATAGCAAGAGAAGCCAACAACAAATAGACAACACCAGCGATTGCTAACGCAAAAATATCTGGAAGGAAATCAAGATAGTGTACTACTAAATATGCAAACAAACCTAAGAATACGGTTGTAGGCATACGATGTAAAGCCTGAATCCATACATCACCTTTACGAGCATCCCGGGATAATTTGGGGACTCCAATTAATTGCCAGTTAGTGTATTTCTTGATGACTTTTACAATCCAAGCAAGAACTCCTTTGTCAATCATAACCCATTCAGTGAAACGAAGTAATGGTATTAGAGGCAATATCAAGAACACTGCAAAAATTGACAGAATTGGCCATAAAATCATTGATGGTAAAATCAAAAAATGCATCGTATTCAGAGGATAAAGAATGTCACTTTCTACTCTCCCTTGTTCTTTTTCACCTAATTTGAAGCCCCGCGCGGTTTTATCCAAGGATGCTCGAAAAATTTGCAATGGGTAACCATGAGTGAGGATTCCTTTCACGATTTTTCTGTATTTTCTGTGATTATCTGACTTCAATACAAGTTTCCTCCACAACCTCTGTGTGGGAATTACCAGTAAGATAGGCGATACTAGTAAAATCACAACCACTGCAAGGGTGCTTGGGTCATCCGTGGACCAATTCACAAAGCAGGCCCCATTGCTTGACTTCATGAAGAGGTCGGTCAATGTTCAGCAAAACTGACCAAATTTTGAGGTTCTATACTTTAACCAAACCAATCATTTACTGTTGAGCAGATTGGTATAATTCATTGACAGTATCCCAATTTACAACATTCCACCATGCCGCAAGATAATCTCCGCGACCTGGCCCGAATTTCTTGTAGTAAGCGTGCTCCCAAACATCAACTGCCAAAATTGGAGTACCGCTCCCATCCATCAGAGGATTGTCTTGGTTTGGTGTGGATGAAATAGCTAAAGAACCATCAGCAGAAACTGAAAGCCATGCCCAACCACTACCGAATCTTGTTACCGCTGCTTTGGTGAATTCTGCCTTCATCTCTTCAAATGAACCGAATGCAGAATTAATTGCATCTGCTACATCACCTGTTGGGTCACCGCCACCATTTGGTGACATTAGATTCCAGAACAAAGCATGATTCCAGAATCCGCCACCATTGTTCCTAACCGCTGGATTATCCGTGTGATTTGCTAGCAAATCTTCGATGGATTTGCCTTCCATTTCAGTTTGAGCAATAGCATTGTTTAGGTTGTTAGTGTAACCATTGTGATGTTTGCTGTGGTGTATTTCCATAGTTAACGCATCTAAGTGCGGTTCAAGTGCATCATAATCATATCCAAGGTCAGGTAATTCAAAGGCCATATTTCATCCCTAAACTGCGAATCAAAGGACCCCCAATATCAATTCTTGCTTTAATTATGCAAACAGTTCTTGAGCAATCTTGATGTCATTCCGAGTTCCGCCAATTAATCATGGGAAGAATAGCTGTTACTGATGGCATGGATGATTCCGCCGTTGATCACCTACGCGAAAAGGGTCATGAAGTTGTGTTACAACACTATTCTCCTGATGAATTGCTATCAGGTGTATTATCTGAATTTGATGCAGTAGTAATTCGAAGTGCAACTAAAATGACTGATGAAGTAATAAAAAATTCCAGCGGCCGAAATGGGAATTTGAAACTCATCGGCCGAGCAGGTGTAGGAATTGATAACATCGACCTCACAATTGCGACAAACAGTAAGGTTGCAGTTTGTAACACACCTGGTGCGTCAACTCATGCTGTTGTTGAATTGACCATCGGACATTTGTTAGCGTGTGCTAGGCATATCGCGACAGGTGATCGTACTTTGAGAGAAGGTGAATGGGCAAAAAAACAACTCAGAGGAACCGAATTATTGGGGAAACGATTGGGGTTGATTGGTTTTGGAAGAATTGCGCAAGGTGTTGGACGCGCTGCCCGAGCCTTAGGTATGACACTTCACACCTACGACCCTTACTTACCTGCTGAAGTTGCTGCAGATGAGCACTGTCAATTGCATGATGAAATTGATGAGGTGTTTCGATTATGCACTCACATTTCTATTCACTGTAACCTTACCGATGAAACCCACCACTTGGTGAACTCTAACAGAATGAAAATGATGCCAGGGATTGGAATCGACGGTGTTCCCTGTGGCAATCATATTGTGAATTGTGCACGTGGTGGAATCGTAGATGAAGTGGCTCTATTGTCGGCTTTAGAATCAGGAATTATTTCTTCGGCAGCACTTGACGTGTTTGAGAAGGAGCCTACTTTAGACAACCCTATTCTCCAACATAGAAATTTCCATGGCACACCACATATTGGAGCGGCCACGATTGAGGCCCAATCAAGAATTGGCGAAGAGATGTCTGCTTTACTCATCGATTTCTTTGATGGGAAAAAACCCAAATCAATGCTAAACCCTGAGATTTTTTGAAACAATCATTCGAGTTTATGCATGGTAATTAGATGCCTAGAAAATTCTTCAAGTTCAGGTGGGATTTCAATACCTGAAATTGGTTTACCCCTACCTAGTCCTGCTTCGTTCTTTGCAGCCCAAACATCCGAATTAAATTCAGTAATTATTGAAGAATATTGACGTAATTTATCACCTATTTCACCATCACCTAATTCACTGAGAGGCAACTCAGGGAATTCACGGATATCAACAGCCGATTCACCATATAATGTGGATGAAAGATGGTGGCAGAGGAATGGACAAATCGGGCTGAACATAGTCAGTAAATCTCGCACAATACGATGTGCTGTCCATGCCGCTCCAAGGTCATCATTGTACATTCTAGTTTTTGCCATTTCAAGCCAGTGACTGGGGAATACACCAGTCCCAAAATTTTTGATTGCTTGAGCAGCAGTATAGATGTCTATATTTTCCCAAGCCGCTTTAACTGTTAGATTTACTTGAGCGAATTCGGATAAAATCCAACGCTCTGAAATGCTTAAATCAACAGGCGCTGTATCCAAATTTTCTGGGATTTCAAACTGACTTGCAAAGCGAGCCACGTTGAATAATTTTGTCAAAACACCGTAATATTTTGCTTCAATTTCTTCTGGATTGATGTGGAAGTCATCCCCCACTTGAGCATCGCAAGCCTTCCATAATCGGAAACATTCGGACCCTATTTTGTTGGCTTTTAGATTAACCGTCTTATTTGGCCCTTTTACCTTCCACGAACCAGTCCTACCACCTGCTCCACATTCTAAAACCGAATCAGCGTCAATGCCATTGCCTAATGACTTCGACATTTTTCTACCCCAAGGGTCCATTCCAAGACCATCAATCCAAACATTCTTGAAACCTGGTTTGTCAAAGAGAAGTGCGGATTTCAACAAAGTGTAATACAGCCATGTGCGGACAATTTCCTTTCCTTGAGGTCGAATACCTGTTGGAAATGCACGTTCAAAGGTATCATTATCATTGAGGTAGCCTGAAACAAAGAGGTTTGAATTTGAAGAATCCATCCAAGTGTCGAACACTTTTTCTTCCCCTTGAATATCCCCGAGACCTTCCTTCATTTCAGACCAATTACCTAAGTCTTCTTTTGTTTCCCTATCTAACACTCTTGAATTTGGCGGAGGACTTTCACACCACGGTTGGACATAGGTGCCAATTGGAGGAACGATGACCTTCTGTTCGTCTTCTGAATACCATATTGGGATTTCAGTGTGATACCAACGGCGCCTACTAATTGGCCAATCAATTGAGATGTTTTCCATCCAATCTAACAAAAATTGCTTGTTTCTTGGCGGTGTGAAATTTATTTCATCAGCTAATTCAGCAATCCTTTCCTGTTTGTGTGTTTGTCGGATGTACCATTCTTTCAACAATATAATTTCAACCGGATTTTTTCCTCTTTCTGAAACTGGGACTTCTTGTTGTCTATCTTCTATCGACACTATTCTGCCTGACTCCTCAAGGCTAGCGATTACTGACTCACGAGCATTTAGAACTGTCATTCCAGACAACGGTCCGCTGATTTCAGTCATACATCCATCTAATCCAATTGCTTGGAAAGGGGTTAATCCTAATTCCCTGAAAACGGCCACGTCATTCTGGTCACCAAAAGAACAAACCATCAAAACACCAGAACCAAATTCAGATTTTACAGATGGGTGGGCTCGGATTTCAACACTAGTGCCTCGCCCCTCTACGTCTACTGGCAAGTGTATTTGCTGGCCTACGAGATGCAAGTATCTTTCATCATCAGGATGGACAACGACAACACCGCAAGCGCAAATTAATTCGGGGCGAGTTGTCGAGATGGTGATGTCTTCGCCACTCTCAGTTGTCCATTTGACATCAACAAGTTGAGTCATTCTCTGTAATCGTTCGACTTCTGCATCTGCAATCGTAGTGCCTTCAACTGGGTCGTAAATGTTCGGCCGTAAATCCTCAACAATCTCCCCTCGCTTGAATAAGTCAACGAAAATTGCCTGAGTCACTGCACGATATTCTGGAGAATCGGTGAGATATTCTTTGTCAAAATCACAAGATAATCCAACTCTCCCCGCCGTATCTCGCATTGCTTGAGTAAATTCTTCAATTGTTTCTTCACATAATTTTAGAAATTCCGCACGATCGTAAGTTTTCATCTTTCTATCTGTGTTTTTCTCAACCGTGAATTCAATGTTGATACCATTCCTATCAACACCCCAAGGGAAGAATACCTCTTTACCCATCAAACGCTGGCTTCTAGCAATTACATCAATCATAGAATATTGAGCAACTGCTCCAATATGCCAAGTCCCACTGGGATATGGCGGGGGTGTGTCAATCACAAAGAGTTCTTTTTCAGATGTCGGGTCAAATCCATACCTAGAATTGTATAGGTCTTGATCAGCATAATGCTCTTCTTGGATTCGCTTTTCTAAATCAATTGTCCAACGCTTCTCAGTGATACGCGGATCTGCCATTAATTATCCCACCAAGGCCCTCTCACACGTCAACAGCAAGCATCCTCAAACAAGGGGCGCTAAGTCACCATTCAAGAGGATACCGCTTTTTCAAAACACATCGGGTAGAGTTGAATCGGCTACGTGATTGATAATTTGGCTAATTTCTATAAGTCACCAATCATGCAAATTGCCATGCATTTGGCTGAGATATTAAAGGCGGACTTGTAGGCAGGGCGTAATGGTGGCTGACATCTCTGAAGATAAGGGGAATAGCGGGGCGCCAGAGAAACACCCCTCGTCACGACTCACGGAAAAAATAAGTTCTACCAGGAGTATCGTTAAAGGAAAACTCGGAGACTTTGATTCTGAATCAGCAATAGAAGCAATAATGGATGCGCCAAGGAGAATTCAAAAAGAGCTCCGAAAAATGACAATATTCGGCTCATTAACTAGATTCCCAGCGCCCACGGTGGGATTATGTGTTCTGATTACAATGTTCTTCCTATTCCACTCTGGCATTTTAGACAAATGGACGGGGACATCCTCGTTGAATGTCAACGGAGATTTAGAGGTCTATCTCCCAGAAGGTTCAACCGTCAAGGAAGATTTAGCAACGATTGAAGAGGATTGGACTACTAATGCGATGATTATCTATGTTGAATCAGAAAATCAAGGTGTGACAAATGTTGAGGTTCTCAAACAACTCGATAAAATCGAACGACAATTGAATAAGGTTGTTTCAGATGGTGGAGAACAAGACGGGATAATCTATATTTTATCAATATCTACTGTAGTCAAAGAAGTGAATTCTTCAGCACCAAGAGTTGCAAAGGCCTTTGTCACGAACGCTCTTGGTGGGGATAACTTATCACAACAAATCAACGACCAAATCGATGACTTAGGTGACACATTGGGTGGATACAGTATCCCAGATGACCAAAATCGCGTAAACCAAATCATCGGAGAGTTGCCTCCTAATGCGAAAGATAAACTCTATCGCGATGTGGGAGCGGGTGCTCTGTCAACGGTTGGTTTTCCAAATAGAGCAGTGATTGTTGTAGGAGTTGTTGATTCTGGCTTCAAAGCATCAGAAATCCCCGAGGTTTGCAAAACCGGGGGGCAGCGTGAGGTAGAAGCATATACTGACATCATCACTTATACAGAATGCTGGATTGAACAGACTTCATTTGAAAATAATTGGAACGAAGAAACCTCGGCTTGTGAAGATAGGCCTGATGGACAAAATGGTACTGCGCCTCAATGTATTGGCCTTACTATGACCCTAACAGGACCTGTGCCAATCACTAATTCGGTGACAAAATATTCCTTCGTCTTGTTTTGGCAAATTTTCCCTCTGGGTGTTGTTGCGGTAGCATTTGGACTATTTCTCTTCCATTCTGACTTGATTCAGACAGGAAAGGTAAGAGTGATTCAAGGAATTAAAGTAGTCATAATTTCAGGATTACCCACTTTGTGTTCAGTTTGGTGGACTTTAGGACTAATCGGCTATCTCGATTATGAGGTGACGATGACTGTTATCATTGTGGGTCCGATATTACTTGCGCTGGGTGTATCATATGGATTGCACATCACCAACAGATATGCTGAGGAATCAGGGACCCCGCAAGAAAAAATGGCTATCGCAATTCAATCCACAGGTAAAGCGGTTCTACTGTCTGCAATTACAACTGTAATCGGTTTCATTTCTCTCGTTATTACCCCTATGGCTCCAATTAAAACAGTAGGCATTGCACTTGCTGGCGGAATCATAATTGTGTATATTTTGACAATGATAATGGTACCGAATTTAACTATGTTATTAGATCTGAAAAAACCTAGCCACCCTCCACCAAAGGTAATCGAATTTGTAGTAGAACAACCGATTAATTGGGCGAAAACTACACTGAGTATTTTCTTAATTTTAATGATAGTTTCAGCCGTTTGGGCTAGGCCTCAAGTTGAAGAAAATATTGACTTGTTAGACATGGCTCCTCAAAACCAACCTCCAATAATGAAGATGAAGCAATACAGCGAAGAATTCAATGCCGGGCAAATTGGGATGTTGTTAATTGATGGTTATGTAGCAGGAGATAGAGATGATGCCACAACTGAAAACGATGATCCCTTTGCCAAACTACAAGATATCGAAATGCTAGAAAGCAGAGCAGATGGAGTTAACAAAACCAATGCGGTAAGTATTGTTTTCCTGATGAAATCCGTTGGGGTTTCGGTCAATTTATCAGGCACATCGATAACTCCTTTCTGCAATTTAATTCCCGGCGGAACTGGCGAGGAGGTTTGCCAAGTAATCTTTGATAGAGAAGAAGAACAAGATGCTACGTTCTGGAGAGTGCTCACCACATTCAACACAGAGGATGATGCAAATAAACGAGTACAGATTTTCCTGCTTGATGTCTTCTACGCATCTCTGACCCAAGAAACGCGACAATTATTCATCAACGAAACTTACCAAAGGAGTTTGATTTACATTGACATGCCTTTCATGAATGTTCAAGATACTCAATCTGCCGTTGAAGAAGTAAATATCTATGCAGAGCAAAACTATCCTGGTGGTATCGCTTCATCACAACTCATCGGAGTAGCCGCTGTTACAATCGCTGTGAACGATTTGATTGTAGGTTCACAATGGACATCTCTTGGATTCGCACTGGCTGCAACATTATTCACTCTATCAATTGTATTTAGAGACCCCAGATATGCCTTATTGACCACAATCCCAGTTTTATTCACGGTTTCAATGCAATGGTTAGTGATGCAACAGATGGATGTTACCTTATCACTGGTCACGGTTATGATTGGCTCAATTTTGGTTGGAGTTGGTATAGATTTCAGTATTCATATTGCCAATCGTGTAAAAGAAAATGGAGGTACTATTGAGGCAGTTAAAGAAGCCTGTTCAACCACTGGTATGTCACTGATTGAAGCAGTGGTTGTTACCTGTGCTGGATTAGCGACAGCTTTCTTCATTCCGATACCAGCGCTGAAACCTTTCGTCAAAGTTATCATCATTCTACTGATTGTCGCCGCCTCGTCAGCATTATTGTTGTTACCAGCAATTTTCACTATCATGATTAGAAGTGGCGTTGGTCTTGTGGGAGGTTCGGCTTCAATGATAAGAGCGGCCCGATTAATCGCAAAGGGAGAAGATGAAGAAGTTGTATTAGCATCTCCAACTCACCGAAGTGACCACGATGTATGGTGATGTACTAGCCGTCGCTTAGGCAATAGACCAGAACCTCTTGCGGGTTAACAATGGCAGAGTGTTGGTTAATGAAAAGTGAGCCAGACGTGTACCCTTGGGAACAGTTGGTCAAGGATGGAAAAACTCACTGGGATGGGGTGAGAAATTATCAAGCACGTAACTTCATGAGAGACAAAATGAAGATTGGTGATAGAGTGCTATTTTACCACTCAAATTGCAAGCCCCCACACATTGCAGGGATTGCTAAAGTCTGTAAGGAAGGATATACTGACTTCACAGCCCATGATGAAAAATCGAATTATTTTGACCCAAAATCAACCCCTGAAAATCCACGTTGGTCTATGGTAGATATTGAACCGGTTATTGAATTTGATTCACCTTTGAATCTACCGGACCTTAAACAAAATCAAGCATTAGAAGGAATGCCATTATTACAGAAAGGCCAACGACTGAGTGTACAACCAGTCCCTTCGAAGTACTTTGATGAGATTTGTAAAATGGCTGGAATCAATCCAGCGACAATGTGACAACTGAAACCCTTTTGAGACAAATGAGGAATTGAAATGGACCCAATCCCGGTAGCTGACAGAGCGGCACAGATTGAATATGCAATCCGTGATGTTGTGGTACCAGCAACTGAATTAGAAAAACAAGGACATGAGATTCTTAAACTGAATATTGGTGACCCTTTGGCCTACCCTGGCCTACCTACACCGACACACATGATTAAGGCGTTTCAAGAGTCGCTAGAGCGACAAGAAAATGGATATTCCCACTCGTACGGAATTCCCCAACTTCGTCAGGCAATCTCAGAAGATGAACAAAGCAAGGGTTGGGATTGTCGAGAAGACGATGTCTACGTTTGTCATGGTGTTACTGAGGCATTACAAATTGTGTTTGCAGCAGTTCTACAGGATGGGGACAAGGTCCTTTCCCCAGGCCCTCACTACCCTCCTTACATGACATACCCCCCTCTTTATGGAGGCAGTACGATTGAATATCGAATGGACTCACAGAATGGATGGTACCCTGACCTTGACGATATTCGCTCAAAAATGGATGGATCTGTCCGTCTTTTAGTGTTAATAAACCCAAATAATCCAACAGGTGGAATCGCAGACGAGAGAATTGTATCTGGTATTATTGAAATTGCAGAAGAGTGGCCAAATTGCATAATTATTGCTGACGAAATATATGATGGATTGAATTTTGAGAGCAACCATATCTCTGCCGCTGGAAGAGCAACTTCAGTTGGAAGTACAGTGCCGGTACTAACAATGAATGGTGTGAGTAAAGTCTACTATGCACCCGGTTGGAGAATTGGTTACATGGCATTTTACGACCCTGCGAGTAGACTGTCGCTAGTTCGAGACGGAATTGAGAGGCTCTTGAGATCTCGTCTTTGCGCCTCGACCCCTGCTCAAATGGGATACCTTGCCGGGCTTTCATCTGATGATGAGTGGATGGATTCTTATCGTGAAAAATTATTGCAACAAAGAGACTATTGCATGCAACGAATATCTTCTATAGATGGTTTGCGTGCTCAAACACCTGGCGGCGCATTTTATTTGTTCGTTGAACTAACTCATCCGAGATGGAAGGATGATGATAAGCAGTTTGTACTTGACTTATTACACAAAGAAAAGGTACTCATGGTTCATGGTTCTGGATTCAGCCCCGAATTTGGCAAAGGCTTTGTTAGAATGGTTTACCTACCTGAGATTGATGTTCTCAAAGATGCATTTGATAGAATCGAAAGATTCCTTGCCAGTAATTGAATTTTACAATCAAATTATCAAACACTCTCAGGGTCTAAGGACCCTGAACGGCACAACCGATTAGAACTGAAGCCGCATAGACCCTATCATGGCAGGAGGCGAGAGCGTCGGTAAAACCGCGGTTTCCACGATGGTTCTCGTAATCCTAACCACCTTCTTGATGCCATTTGTTAGCGCTGCCCCAACAATCGTAGGTGCTGGGACTTTCGACCCGAGTTTATTAGCCCCACTAGCGATTGCAATTATGGTTGGACTGATGTTATGGAGGTGGCTGCTACCTCTATCTCTCTCAAATTTACAGGTTGCCTTCGAGGTAGATGATGGATTGTATGAAGTACACCGTTTGAGTAAAAACAGAAAAGATGTCATTAATTTATTGAATGCACCAAAGGTGATGATAGGTTCGCTGGCTTACTTATTGGCAATGACAGGGATTCTGTTAATTGTTTGTGAATTACTCATAGAACCCTCAACATTCTATGAACCAGTAATTTACATGATGTTAATTTTGGTCTCTTACCCAATAATAATCTCACCATTCGTCACACTCTATGCACAACTATCGAGACAAACAGGAGATAAAGGAAAATTATCCACACTGAGCCGAATGTACGGTTCTTTTGCTACAATAGCAATGGTTTTTACAGCAACTGGAATTGTTCTTTTTATCGGTTATCAAAAATCATCTTTCGGAACTGAGGAAGAAATATTTGGGCGCTGGATTGGATTCTCTCTTCTGGCATTTATGGCTCCAACTATTCTTGCATATGGGAGAATAATGGGCGCCTCTTGGAATACACTTACTATCAACAAATGGCGAACTATGCGAGGTCTGAGAACTGCTATCGATCCGGATAAACCTGGCTTGTTCAAGCGCTTCGCATCCTTACTCATTGTAATCTTTCTAGCCACAATGCCATTGACCGCCGTAAATGGAATTGTCACATTAATTTACGTTGAACTTGAAAATCCAGCAGATGCTAACTCCATGCTAGATTTAGGTGGAATAATTGGCTGGGAAATTTATCAATATGTTGAAAATAATCCGGTTCTTCAAAAAGTAATTTCATTGAAAGCCCTTGAGATTACATTAGCCTCATACCTGATGCTGAATGTAGCAATTGTGGGATTGGCTTTCATTTTTGAACTCACAAGGAATCTATTCCTCGGTGGGCAAACATTCGGTGGTATCGGAGGTGTCATCCTAGCTAGACCTCGAGAAATCCGTAGTGAAGTTAGTGTCCAAGGAAGAGTACTTTTCTTTGGACTTGCAGGATTTAGCGGGTATTCCATTCTACTAATCATTCTACAGACTTACAAGGAATTTAATCATTTAATGCCTTATGGAGACTCCACTCCCTTACTGTCAGAGGAAATTTTACTCGCTGAAACTTGGCAGTTCATTGCCGCCGGACAAGCAATTTTCTTATTGACGTGGATACTTAGTCTCGGCAGATTCAACATTATGAAGAATCTTAGATTCGATCTAAATCCTGACGAAAGGAGAGAAGGAGCAATCCTTGCAGGTGGTGGTGACTGGATGAGAAATTATGTCGAGGAGGCTGCTTTCCGCGATGACCTTGATGCATTGAGGAGATTTCAATCAGACACGATAAAAGGAAATCAACTTGTTGTTCAATTAGAAAAAAGTAGAGCTCGGATGCTTGAATGTGCTATTCGTGGTTTATGGCCTGAAGCGATTGACGTGGCTAGGAAATTATTAGCACAACAAGGTGGGGAAGATGATGAAGCGAGAATGATAATTGCTGCTGGGCACATAGCATCACGAAGATTAGATGCGGCAAGAGAAGCGCTCCGAGGACTAGAACAGCCAGATGGATATGATGAACCTGAAATCCTTTCTCTTGTAGCAGAATGGATTGACCCATGGGCGGGTTCAGTCACTAATGATGACTTCTATGATTGGGAAGATAGTTCTGCAATACATTACGTTCAAGAATTGCAAAAAAGGTTAGTGAAATGGGACCCTACTACTTCTATAGATACGATATATAAAGACCCCCTTAGCCTTCAAGCAATGATAAGTTCAGTTGCAAAGTTACGCGCGGAGCGAAGGCATGATGAAGCATTGGAGTTATCTCTTGATGCCATTCGAATGAATCCTAACAGCGCTAAGGCAAGAATCGCCGCCGCATTATGTTTGATTGATAGTGGTGATTGGTTTGACTCATTGGATATATTTGAGGAACTGCAAATTAGTTCACCAGAGGACCCACGCGTAAAAGCACTAGGAATGATTCTCGGATTTGCTGCGCCAGCGAATGAATTGGAATCCGCAATCATTGAGCCTAAGCCGAAAGAAAAGCGTAGATGGATTGACGAAGCCCCGACAAATCCAATAGCAGCTTTACTTGCAAAAAATGGTGAAGATGAAGCAATAAATGCTAATATTTTTATCGCATCTCATGAAGCAATTGAAAGAAGAATGACACCGAGGTACACGCCTTCGATGATTTTGAGATTTTTCAACTGGATTGTACTTGTTCCCACTTGGATAATTATTGGTTTGATAGCCTATGATAGGAGTTCTAATGATGTATTAGGAATTGCAATCTCAAGTTCTCTAATAGTTTTACATTTCTTCGCCTTACGATTCAGAAAATTGCAACGCCGAGTTATCAAGCATCGTGACCAAAAAGCGATGATTGCTTATGCTAAAAGACTAAAGCGCTACAAGGTGGGTTTTGACTGGGATAAGATCCCAGTGGGTACGCACCTGTTATTGTCTGGGTTACTTGTGACGATTAATGGTGTGGTCTACGACCTAGGAATGCCAGGATGGCTAGTTGTTCGCTTACCAAGGAGAGAAGCAAAGACAGTTGCAAGTAACATCTCCAAAAGAAGACGCCATTTATTGTCTCAGCCACTAGCACGTTGTTCTCCATTACCGGTAGAATGGTGGAATAAGCGACCTAAACCAGTTGGAAAAGAGAAGCGAGCACTTGAGGTGCTTATCGGGCCTGCGGCTTACCGAGGACGAAAAATTCGTTCTTCAATTACATCTGAAAATCCCAGTGACTCATCTGAAAGAATACCCATTATGGAAACTGATTTAGACAAAAAACACATCCCTAGCCAATCAATAGTATCAGAATCTGGAGGGATAAAAAGACCATCTAGCCGGCCCAATTCCTCACAACAGAATAACCAAGATGAGGGAAATAATTGAATTCACTGCCGATTTAATAGAAGCGATAATGCAGTACGGTGTTATGAACAACGAATAGAAACATCAATTGAGGTGGGGCTATAGGATTGCTCTGTGCCTCTAATAGATGAAGTATCCAGAGACGATACACCATGGTTCTCAAACCTGCTAAAATCTAGGTTCACGCCGACAACCTGTGGCTTAATGCGGGAGGTAGATACTGGTAACGAACCCTATCATTTCATTTCAATAAATGAATTCGAGATGTGGTTATCAGAATTAGAAAACTTAGTCGGCAATCCTTTAGGCAGGAAAATAGCCCACGCCGCATCTGAATCAGAGGAATATCGTTTGTCACATACTTCTGAAGAAATGCCAAATCCGATGTTCAAAAAAATGGCTAAACGGTTTGAATGGATAAATAAAAATTGGGAAATCCGGGGATTAGGAAAATTAGAACTTATGAAAGTGGAATCTGACGCTACTAAATTAATGATTCATAATAGAGCACATTCGGCGCTATCAGCAGGTTGGGCCGCTGCTACCCAAGAATTTCTCACGAATTCCAGATTTCGATTTCACTGGACTGATGATGGAAATGCAGAATGCCTTGTGACCCTCGAACTAGACCCCCGACATATTCCAAAGGCGATGAAAGTTGATCATCGATGGCGGGACAACAGCAAATCAGACCCTGTTGCAGAAGGAATGCATCCACTCGAGTTAGCACACCATGATTTTGCAGGTGTATGGTCAATTGACGGGGTTCGTATGATGGGAATATCTCGCGATATGTTTCTCAGATTTGAGGAAAGTGTCATGCCACAACTTCTTGAAACAACGAGCATGAATACTAACACATTCACATGGGATACCCTGCAGGATAAAGAGCGGCAAAAGATTTGGACGGGATTCGCTGAAGCGAGTAAGATTAGGTTTCTTGCCACCGACCAAATGGTGTTAATCGCAGAACCAAACCACTGGATACACGTCGGCCATCGCTTCCTCACAAGAACAGGGTTGGGTGGGGTGACTTCTGTTGAGGAAATTGATGACAATGGTGGGGTTAAATTACATCTCTCAAAACTATTCCATCCAGCCATTGTGGCTGGTGTGCTATCAGCCGCGTGGGAGAGGTCTGAGGGGCGTCCAAGTAAACTCATGTGGTGTTGCTCCCATAATGGACATATAATCCAAATATCGAGCCTCTATGACCTTGCATGACCTCATTTCGGTGAACTGGTCTAAAGAGCAATAGTCACACGCTTTCGGTTAAACCTTAAACAGTGTACGGCAAGTCGTGAAAAGGAATTGGCCTACGGCCAGTGGTGAATAACATGGCATTGACACATAATCAATGGGCAGTGGTGGCGATTACCGTGACTCTCTGCTTAGCAGGAACATACAGTATTGCAGGCAGTATAATGAGTACTGCGATAGACTACGAGGATGGCGCTGCAGACATCCTCGATGATGATACTGTATTCAATGAAGATATGGATGATTTTGATGAAGATGGCCTTAGTGATAGACTTGAAAGAAACACCTACGGAACTGATCCCTACGACGAGGATACTGACGGAGATGGGATGACAGATGGATACGAGGTAAATGCTGGATTAAACCCATTAGACAGTGGTGACGCTGGATTAGAAGATATCATCACAGAGACAGAAACTGATACTGGAGATGATAATTCAGGCTCAGATGAGACTTGGCCTGACCCGGACAATGGGCCTCTGGGAGACCCGGACAAAGATGGACTGGTAAATATCGAAGAGATGGAGCTTGGAACCGACCCTAGGCGAAACGATACAGACGGAGATGGGCTAAATGACAAGTGGGAATCTCTCTACACCTTTGACATGGTTACTCAATCAGGTGACTTGACACTTTTTGACCCGCTTAATGGAAACTGGAATTGTGTTCTTCTTGACCCTGAATCAGAAGCAAATCTTGAACAAACCTATGGTGCCGAACTCTGGAACCAACTGGAGAATTTCGCTGGACAGCATTCTTGCGACCAAGTTCTTGACTTTGACTCAGATACATTAGCGAATTTCGCTGAAGAGAGTTATGGAACAAATCCACTTGCTGAAGACAGCGATGGCGACCTTATTGGCGACCAAGTAGAGGTTGCCATGGTTGCAATTGAACTAGAGGTAGTTTGCGGAAAAGCAGTGCTTACTGGGCCAACCAAAGATGGACCATTTACTACTTTGCTAAACTCATTCCCAAGCACTGTTGACCCACTCAACTGGTTTATTGAGGACATGGATGGAGATGGGCGCAATAATGGACCTGGTGATTGGGATACTGATGGCGATGGAATGCCTGACGGATTCGAATATTGTTATGATACATTACTGAATGCTGCAAATGCATCCGATGCTTTTGGTGACGAAGATGAAGACGGATTAAACAACCGTGCTGAATATGATGTTGCTCGAGTTTGGGGCCCATCAAATTTCACCAACCCATTGGCTGCAGACACAGATGAAGACGGAATGCCAGATGGTTGGGAATCTGACAACGGCTTGAATCCAGTGGATGGGCTCAACGCATACACTGACCCGGATATGGATGGTTGGGATGCAAATGGCAACGGGAAAGTCGTCTACGGCGATTTAACAGGAATTGCTCGGGTGTACTCAATAACTGTTGAACTTATGGAATATGTTGAAGCGAATCAAACTGTTGCATATGCAAAAATTACACACGCTGGAGGTAATGAAGAAACCGTGCCAATAAAAGCCCCAAGCGCAGGGTATGTCTATGGGATACCAGCACTAAATCTACTAGAGGGACCAGCCAACGAAAACGAAGTTACAAGCAGAAATTATGTTTGGATGACTATCGTTGAAGAAAGCGAAATGTTCACCAATTTAATGGAATATCAAGCACGAGACCGTGATAATGATGGTATAATTGATGGTCGTTCAACCGATCCTCTGAACGCTGACACAGATGGAGATGGATTGATTGACGGTATTGAGGTCATGGGCTGGGAAATCCTAGTCGTTAGCCGAGGAGTACACACCATCCACGTTACCTCTGACCCAGGAGATGTCGATACTGATGATGATGGACTAACTGACTGGAGAGAATTTGGTGAGACTTACACCAATGCATCTAACAAAGATACTGACAGCGATGGACTTGAAGACTATGTTGAGGCTGTCGATGGATTCCAGTGGTTAGGAGAACCTTACTTCACAAATGCAAGCATGTTTGACACTGACATTGATGGTTTAGAAGATGGTGAAGAAGTTATCATGGGATTGGACAATTATGTCACACATGCAAATGATTCAGACTCCGATGATGATGGATTAAACGACGGTAATGAAGTGCTTTACATCCCAAGACCGTGGCAGGCTGCCACAAACCCACTTGTCAATGACACCGATCAAGATGGTATGCTTGACGGGTGGGAAATGCAAGTTCAGTCAACAATGGACAATACCAATTCTCACAGCCTCTGGGTTACAACAACTAATTTCCAGCCACCAGGTTGTACAGATGTAGGATGTACCCGAGGTCCCGGTGGATGGTTATGGAACAATTGGATTCAAGGATTCGCGTCTGGAGGAGATGAGAATAACGATGGTGAACCTGATCCAAAATATTTCTTGTGGGACATGAATTTGACAAATTTCGCTATACCGGAATCTAGTGGACGATGGGCACTTGACCCAGCGCTTGGCTCACTACCAGATGCTGATTATGACATTGATAATGATTCTCTACCTAATGAAATGGAAGGGCCAAACCGTTGGAATACAAACCCTGTGAATGATGATACCGACAATGATAAATTGCCAGATGGATGGGAAGTAAAATACAGTGCACAGGCTATATCGCAGGGCTTAGTCGACAATACAACACTGCAAAACCTAGGGGCAAGAGGCCCGATGGACCCCGCACTTGAAGACAGTGATTTGGATGGGGTGATGGATGGTGATGAAGACTTTGACAATGATGGCCTGAATCGCACAGCAGAACTGAATAGATTCTGTCCAGGATGGGACGACCCTACTTCCTCACTCTGCCACATCAACCCTGATGACCCAGAAGGAGCAAAATTCTACAACGATCTTGAGAATTACACCAACTATGAAGAAATGTTGAATGGAACTAATCCAGTCTTGAATGATACGGATGGTGATGGATTAGAAGACGGACCTGAGGTTTATCACATGGACAGCGATGGTGATAGCATGTTTGATGGGTGGGAGTATTACTTCCGCTTTGACCCATTTGATGGAGCGGATGCTAAGATGGATGTTGATGGAGACGGATTCGACAACGATTGTGAACACAAGTGGCACACTAATCCAAGAGAAGGTAACAGCTTCCCTGGCCAAGGACAGCAGTGTGATCAGTGGGCTTAACGAAAATTGACACCCTACGGGTGAAAGCCTCGACTTTTGCAACCGCACAAATGATAAACATTTTGTGTCACACTTGATATCATAAGTCAATGCGACTCACCTTGATGGAGTCAAAATGTTGGCGTGTTGCACTTGCGCTGATATCAATATTGGTGGTTTCTTCCTCAATCTACCTAATCAATCAAGATTATCAATTTCAAACCCTTAAAAATTCAAACCACACAATTAGTAATCAACAACCAACAATGATTCTTCAGAGTAATAATGGTGAGACATTCGTTGATAATTTTTCAATAAGTGGAACAATTTGGGATGACTCTTTTCCCTCAGAATTATACTGGCAGTTAGAAGATGCTGGAGAAATCATTTACCAAGGTTCAGCGATTAACACATTAGAGGAGAATTTGTCTTGGGGTGACCCTGCAACAAATTCATGGTCATTCTCAATTACAATAAACGCCAGCGGTTTTTCCCCTTGCTCTTGTAGACTCACTGCGGTAGTAATTGATGTTGAACAGCAAGTGTCACAAGTATACCTGCTATTATTCATCAACCCGGACCAAAATGGCTTACCACCCAACTTGATGTTAACATCACCTGAAACCGGAATAAATTGGCGGGGAGACCTGAATGTCAGCGGGGTTGCAGTAAGTGAAATTGGCTATCAGCCTACTCTTCAGTGGGCGGCAGTTCAATCTAATCAAGCAAATCATTTCTGTGTCCGAGGAGTATTATCAGATTATTTAACAGTTGAAACTTGGAGAAATGATGGGGTTTCTTATTCAGGAAGCGATGTGTTCAACTTACAAATCCAAACTTCAGAGTATGATGACGGATGGTGGTTATTCGTTAGCAGAGCCGGGGATAATGCTGGCAATTTTTCAACCATCTCCTGTACTGCTATCGCCCTACATAATCAACAACCAATTGCGGCACTCAGTGGAACATCTGAAGTCAATGAGGCTCAGTTAGCCATTTTTGATGCAAGCAATTCAGACGACCCTGTTTGGGGAAAAGATGGGTTACGGTTTACTTTCATAGTTAGGAAAGATGGGGATACAAATCCACCGTTCGTATTTGATGCTGGCACAGAAAAGAGTTGGAGTTGGTATGCTAACAAATCAGGACATTTTGATGTGATGGTTTTGGTAACGGATACATCGGGATTATCAAATAGTACGAATTTAACTTTAATTGTCAATAATTTGCCACCAACCGCAGCGGCAAGTATTGAAGGAAGTACATTTTCAACTGAAGACACCATCAGATTGCCAGATGAACCCCTCTGGACAATTGACGCTTCAGATAGTTCAGATACTGAAAATGATCTAGGGGGTTTGAACTTCGTTTGGTTTGTTGATGGAGAACCTGTTTCACTTGGAAGAGAACAAATCATGAGACGTGAGTGGATTAAAGATGAAACAAAGATTCATCTCATTACTTTGAGCGTGACAGATGATGATGGTGAAAGCGATTTCATCGAGGTTTTTGTTGGCATTGAAGGCACCCAATCCGACCCATTATGGAATGAACCGCAATCTTTCACTGAATCAATGATATCTACTGTTGGTGGAGAATCAAATATGATGGCTCTTTTTATGGTAATTCTTCTCATAATATCGTATATCACTTTCAGAAATACACGTAGTGGAAGGGGCGGGGATATTCCCAAGTGGGTAAGACGACGAACACAGGAAAATATCACTGATGAGGACATTGGTGAGCAATTCGAAAATGAAGATTTAGACTGAATGCTAAATAAGAGTCGGGTTAGACGGGAAACCATGTTTGATGGGCACGGGTTGGACCTTTCCGCCGCTCCATCTCCTACAAGTGTCGAAGAGATGAGAGCACGCCAAGCCAACATCGGCAGGCTTTGTGATGATGATTCTCTCCTGATAATAGTCAACAACCCAGAGGCAACTCGTAGTGCGGATGTGGAGTATCCTTACAGAGCCTCATCTGATATGCTATACTTCGTCAGCTGGGACAGCCCAGATGCAGTCTTTTGCCTATCCAATTCATCAGGGGAATTGAAGTCAATTCTATTTATTCCGCCAAGAGACGTAATCAAAGAAACTTGGACTGGAATCAGATTAGGACTTGAGGGAGCAGAGGGTCAATTTCCAATCGATAAGGCGGTTTCGATTGACGAAATGAAAAATGTGTTATCAACTCTATTGGATGGTTGCAAGAACGTATTTCATCAGAGAGGATTGTGTTCTACGGTTGATGACATTGTCGACCAATCATTATTGGAAACAAGTAGAACTAGACAACGCACGGGCTCAGGACCTGCTAACCTGTGTGACCCAAGGCCGTTAATTTCTGAACTCAGGTTATTCAAATCTGATAGCGAATTGGAATTGTTGCGGTATTCATGTAAAATTGCATCGGCATCCCATATTGAAGCCATGAAAAATGCATCAGCTGGAATGAATGAATACCAATTACAATCAATAATTGAAGGATGTTTCAAGTATAATGGAAGTCAGTGGTCTTACCCAAGTATTGTTGGAGGTGGAGACAATGCAACCATATTGCACTATGTCGAAAATGACTCACCAGTAAAGGATGGTGATCTTGTTTTGATTGATGCGGGGTGTGAAATCTCAGGTTATGCTAGTGATATTACTAGAACATGGCCAATTAATGGGAAGTTCACAGAACCTCAAGCGATTCTTTACCAACTCGTTTTAGATTCTCAATTAGCTGCCATATCTGCTTGCCAGCCAGGACAATCTTTTGATGCACCTCACAATGCTGCAAAGGAAGTAATGGCACAGGGTTTACTTGATTTAGGGATAGTCGAAGGACCAACATTAGATGAGGCTATGTCGCCTGAACAACTAGGTACTTACTTCATGCACCGCACGAGCCATTGGTTAGGTTTAGATGTCCATGATGTAGGTGTTTATGCACCCGATGATGAACCAAGATTGTTAGAGTCAGGAATGGTTCTGACTGTGGAACCAGGCCTATACTTTGGAGCGTGGAGGCCTGACATAGAAGTCGATGAAAAGTGGTCTGGAATTGGGATAAGAATCGAAGATGATATCTTGATTACAAATGATGGCCACGAAATTTTAACCCACGATTGCCCCAAAACAATTGAAGAATTAGAAAGAATAATTGGGACTTCATCCTGAACAGATTATTGACGATGAAAATCTAAATTGGTGATATATTGAGTAGATGGAAAGAAATTCTTGAGGAACAGACTCGAACTAACCCATCTCGGTTAACTGTTGAAGAGGCAATCTTACTTTACGATGAGGCTGACTTCAATGCTTTACGACAAACTGCACTTGATAAACGACGCAAAATGAACAACCCAAGCGAAGTAACATATCTTATCGATCGGAATATCAATTATGGCAATGCTTGTACGATTAATTGTCAGTTCTGTTCATTCTATAGAGCGCCGGGACATGAGGAAGCATACCTTCAATCCACAGAGCAAATTAGTGCGCGAGTTAGAGAACTTGAAGCCATTGATGGTTCTCGAATTTTGATGCAAGGTGGAGTAGACCCGAACCTACCAATTGAGTGGTATGAAGACTTGTTGAAATACTTGCGAGAGAACCACCCTTCAATTGACCTTGACTGTTTTTCCCCCATTGAAATAGAGGGGATTGCTGATGTTTGTGGACTTTCAACAAATGAGGTCTTGCAACGTTTCAAGCAAGCAGGTATGCATGGCTTACCTGGCGGTGGTGCAGAGATGTTAGTTGATGATGTGAGACTCGGGGTTTCACCACTGAAAGGGAGTGGGGAGAATTGGCTTAAAGTCATGAGCGAGGCTCATTCAATTGGTCTGACAACCACTGCCACTAACGTCATCGGATTTGGGGAAACAAATGCCCACCGAGTTGGTCATATGGAGAAAGTTCGGCAATTACAAGACCGAACAAATGCTGAGGGAAACATCGGTTTCACTGCTTTCATTGCTTGGACAGTCCAATTAGAAAATAATGCATTTGGGCGAAGTAAAAGGGGCAGGCTAAATCAGAAAGTTGGACCTGCAGAATATCTCCGACATGTTGCAATCTCTCGATTATTTTTTGACAACATTGACCACATTCAAGCCTCTTGGCTTACCATGGGCATGGATGTCGCTCAATTAGCCCTGTTTGGAGGTGCAGACGATATAGGTTCTACGATGATGGAGGAGAATGTGGTTTCAGCAGCAGGCACCACGAAAGTGTTGTGTACCGAAGAGGAATTACAACATGCAATTACTAGGGCTGGATTCAAAGCAATTAGAAGAGACTCTGATTACAATTTACTCGAAACACCCGCGCTCGTTGAGGATGTACAAACATTACCTACCCCACCGCCAGTACAATGATTCATTGTTGGGGTTTTATTGCTCAATCGTCGCACACTCTCTATCTCGCATCCAAGCTTCTATCTCTAGAGTTTGAACACTATTTGTTTGACCCTCATTCATCCCTTGACTTGGTTGAGAGTTATCCATTTGAACACTAGAATTACCAGAACTGATATTGGTGTAGTAAATCACATAAGATACTACCCGAATATCTTGATTAGCCCCACTTTGCTCATTTTGAGGAACATAATTTACGCCATTGTATAATCCTTGGTAACGTAATGTATTCGCACCACCAGACCAATCCACCCAGTTCGTAATGTCCCAAACCCAGGGTTTTGTGTCTTGACCCGCGCACCACCCCGCTCGACCATAGGGCCACGAGCCTTTTTGATTGGCTACAGTACCCATATCTGTAGTCTTGGCACAGCCTTCTCGATCACTACTAACCGAACCATTTCCAGCCATCGGGAAATCCTCTTGAGTCACTTGACCATTCATAGAGAATCTATGCTCATGGTTACAAAACTCTGCACAATTTGCATCATCTTTGCCAAAACCATGCCCTGTCACAACTGAAGAAATTACTACCTTGTCAGTACCCGATGGAACTGTTAAATCGTGAACACGCTTGTAGATAGATTCGTTGTTGTATTGCCCACGAAATGAACCACCGCTGAAGGCATATTCTGCTGATGTAGGCCGCATTCCATCATCATCCCAAGTTGAGAGATACACTGAGATATTGAGCCATCCACCGTTCGCTCCTCCGTATCGGAATTCTTGTGGGCCACCATCCTTGAGCATGAACAGGTATGGGCTGATATCAGTTAGCCATCGCCCCTCTCTACCATATGTTGTGATATATCGTACAAATTCATCACCACAAGTTGAATGATTACCAAACTCTTGACAGATATTCAATCTCTGATCATAATCCCACTCATGGCAACCACCCCAAGTGCCATCACCTTTCTGATATCTGTCCCGTTTTTCACTACAACCGTGATGCATGTAAACTTCCATCGTGTTGAATGTCAACATAGTAGCTGCATCAGGGAATGTGCCATTGGCAAATGATTTGTGATTTCCTTGCCAACCACCAATGTGCCTCTGAGCATCCCACAATTCAACCACAGTAATTGCTGGGTCATGCTTTCTCATCTCAACCGGGAATTCTGCATTCCACATTTGCGGTTCTTTTGCTAGATAATCAAATCTGTAATCAGGGTCAGAAGACCATGTCTTCGCCCAATTGTAAAGTGAACCAACTTCACGCCACTGCTGAAATCTATCAATACCATAGTAAAATTGGCTCCAAGACGAAATTACACTGCCAAGACCGCCTCCAATTGAACCAGCCTGTTGGTAAACGAAGTGAACATTGTCATCTACCCAAATTTTCCCTTCGTCGTTCTGACTATTTCTGTAAGAACTTACTCTACTCGCCATTGTGTCAACATCAGATTGCCAATCGCTATCATAAGAGCCGAAGAAAATGTGGCAATCCTTTGGAACGGCACTCAATAATGTGCCAACATTTTGAGTCCAAAGTCCATTCATGTAGGAACTTGAACTCTGTAAGAAAATGAAAATATATGTGCTATTGCCATCCCATTGTGATGATAGTTGCCAATCCCCATCATACTTTGTTGCAAAATTGAAGTCAGCCGCTTTGCCAAAGCGTGCAGATGAGTACGGACCAGAATGCCATGTAACGGGATTTTGGATCACGGCACATCCTATACTATCAACTGACCATCTTGCAGGTGAATTTGGGCATTGGTCAATATTTGCAAAGACTCCGTCATCATCTAAGTCAGCACATCCTTGTTCGTTGACAACCAATCCAATGGGTGTGCCTTGACATGCATCTGTATCATCCATCACACCGTCACCATCATCATCCCACTCGTATGCGGCACAACCGAATTCATTTACTGAATAATTTGCGAGTGTATCAGGGCATGAATCATTGTTATCAAAGACAGAATCATTGTCATCGTCATCATCTTCATCATAATCTCTGCACCCATCTGAATCCTGGTCATTATCGGCGTCTGGAATCCATCCGATTACACCGACTGGGCAATCGTCCAATGAATCAATAATCCCATCATTATCATCATCGGTATCCCTATCTGAATCGCGACATCCATCGCGATCATAATCAGATACAAAGTTGGATATCCATCCATAGGGTGAATCTAAACAAGCGTCTGCTACGTCTGGGATTGTGTCGCCATCATCATCTTCATCCTCATCTATATCTCGACATCCATCACTATCTTTGTCGACGAGTGTAGTTGAAAGCCATCCAAGCACTCCTTTCTGACAATTATCAATTGTATCACCTATGCCATCATTGTCGTCATCAAGGTCTTCAGTAAGGTCATAACACCCATCTGAATCATAGTCAGTCGTCAAAGAAGAAGAGAATGATTCACCATCAACACAATCGTCAAATTCATCAGGAACTCCGTCTCCATCAAGGTCAGAAATTGGCTCTTCTAAAGGTTGAATTGAGACTAAAACACTATCTTCTGAAATAGTATATAGGCCACAACTTGAGGAAACTGTACCATTACTGTACCCGCTCAAAACTCCTAAGGAAATTGAAAACATTCCACTTGATGTGTCAAAATTTATTGGATTTGGGGTTGTTTGATGAGCGGGTGAGTCCTCTTCAGCACCGGAATAGAAAGAAAAGGAAATTGCGCAAGAAGAAAGTGCAGAATGTGTTAATTGGCCGGTTATCGAGGTTTCTTCACCAACTTCGTAACGAATATCAGACCTCCAAATAACCATCAAAACATCTTGTTCTGTTGGTGGATGAACAGTAAAACTCTTGGTAATAGTGTCAGAAGATTGGTCATTATCATCAACTACTGTAAACGAGACATTGTAATCACCCGGTTCAAGCCCACCTAAGCTATATTGCCAGTAACCCTCTTCATCAGGAGTTTCGTATATTGTACCCCAGGGGATAGAGAATGCTATCGTCACTCTTGCCTTAGTTGGTAGTTCATCTGTAACACTACCACTAACATACACTAAGCCACCATAGTTGATATCATCAACTTCATTTGCGGTTAGCAAAGGTGATTCATCTATAGTCTCGACACTGCCACTGTCAGATTCTAGAAAACCTAAACAACCTGATAAAATGAACACCGAAACTAACATTATTGCTAGACAAGCCTTTTTGTTCACGGATTGGCGAAAGCGTGCCAAGTCAAATAATTTGGCAACATCCGTATATGAAAATCAAGTTGATTCTAGCCGACCCCCATGAGCAATTAATTGTGGCACAGTATGCGAATTATCTAAGGATTTTACAGAAAGCCTCTCAATCCAGTATAGGTGACGCTTTCGAGCACCCTGAAATTCGAGGACTAATTCCCAATTTATGTTGACAAAAGGCCCATACTCACTACCTGGCCAAGGACCGTTTGGTGTCTCTAATTCAACCTCAATATCTGAGGAAATTGATTGTCTCCCACCATTCACTTGAATTCTCATTGGTTCGATGAACAGATTACTCGACCCTCGCCCAATCAGCATAGGTGTTGACTCGCCAATTCCAGAACCATCATCAGCGTGTTTCATCCACCCACCGGGAAGAGGAGTTGAAAGGCCGACAGGAGGATAATCAAATTCATCTCCACACAGAGCAGACATCATTGAATTCCGATGTGGGGGTAACAATCCAACTCTGATATAACCCTGCAATTCTCGGCTTTTTAATTGATCAGGAATTGCCACTTTTACTAAAATTGGACCCTTTGTATTGGCATTAGTAACAGTTATTTTCGGCGAGTCTGGTAACTTGTTTTTGAACATGTGCTGACTTCTGATGTCTGCAACATTTCCTAACACCCTCAGAACAATAGGGATTACAACGAAAGGTGCTGCCATGACAAATAGAATCGGATAATCTAAAAGTCCAAGATTCACGCTTCCAGCAAATCTTTCTGAAATTAAACCAGCCCCTAAAAGAACTGGCTCAAGGACGTGCATCACGATAGCAAAAATTAGAATTGTAACACCATAAGGTATCCATTTTCTTGCTATAGAGTGTAATGGGTGAGGGGATAAACCCCAACCAACCCGAGATGAAAGAAGAGCCTCTGTTTCGGTTTTTGAATCCTGCTCGATAACAATTTTTGCAGATTTCGGTTGGCTATTACAAATTGTTCTATGAATGAACCAACCATCAGTCGAGCCAAGTGATAATTCATGTTGTTCATCTCCACTCTGTGGCCAGCAAACATCTGTTTGATACATCTCTTCTGGGATGTGTGAAGGCGCATCAAATGGTGGAAATCTCATACGCAGATTTATCCATTTTGGCATAATATTCACCCCTTTAGTAATGCCCAAGTTGCGCCGGCAGCCATGCTTCTGAATTCGGGCACTTCTTTCAACATCTTGATTCCGAGTTTTACCGGTTTTTCAATATCTCCGTTTTGGTTGATTAATTCAACTACATTTGCTTTCGAGAATGTTTTGAAAGTTCTCTCCAATTTCTCATCATCACAATCTGTGAGAAATAAATCACGCAGAATTCTTGCTCTCTTCTGGTCTTTTTTCATCGCTTTCAAAGGCTTCGCAATTTGTTTCATGTCTGAAAGAGAAAGGCGATTCGATTGTACTGCTTTGATGAGGCCCTCAGCCATCTCATCAATTTGCTGGAATGCTTTACCTATTCCACCTCCAGTAGTTGGCTTACACAGACCGACAGCGTCACCAAAAAGTGCTACTCGCTCTTTTACTGGATGAGGCACTATACCACACGGAAGGGGGCCACAATACCTAGCGACTTCTTTAGCATCTGAGAATCTCTGCTTCCAGATTGGATGTTCAAGAAGAGTATCGTAAAGTTGCTCACAACTTCTTCCTTTCAAATCGCTTGCCCGAGACCAAACGCCAATTCTCCAACTCCTACCACTAGGAATTGCCCAGGCAAAAAGCCCTGGTGCAACCTCTTCACCGGTGTACATGTCTAGTCGACCTTCGGCTCCTGAATAACCGACTAACTCGGCTTGAAATCCGATCATCAATTCTGCTGGCCTACCCATTTTGAAAAATCGACGAACCCATGAGTGAGCCCCATCTGCGCCACATAGAAGTGATGCTTCGACCTCAACTTCTTGTCCGGCTCTGTCAACTGTGACGACAATATTATTTTCACCAATTTGTGCAGACACAGGGCGCGAATCTAACCACAAGTCTGAACCCATCTCTAGGGCTTTAGAGACAACCCCTTCGTCGAATAATTTTCGGCAAACAACATGAGTTTTTATTTTGCCTTCCTCACCTACTTCAACGCAGGTTCCTTTTGGGCTGTGAATTCTTGCGCCCCAAACAGAAGTCAGAATTGTTGATTCAAGCCCAACTTTCTCCATTGCATCTGGATTAACTAATCCAGCACATTGGAAGGGTCTTCCAACTTCTTTATGCTCTTCAAGAAGAAGTGTTGAAAGTCCTGATGTTGCCAATTTTTCGGCTAAATACCCACCTGTCGGACCCGCTCCGATGATTAGCACATCAACTCTATGCCCGGGCATTGACTCCCGCGGGGTGGTAACCTCTATCGTAGTTTGCCACTCAGTAAATCAGAAATTTTCACAGTTTCATTTCTTTTTGCCTTTGCCGCCTCGCTTTCTTCCTCTGCCTCGGCGGGGGCCTCCGGTTTTGTTGATGAGTTCAGTGATGAGGGTGCTTGCAGTGCCTTTTCGACCACCTGTTAACTCTGATAGTTCGGTTGCACCAACGAGTTTGCAAACATCTTCTTCAGTAGATTCTAATTGCTCGATTTTTTGCTTGATTAGTTTGAGTTGTTTATCACTCGCTGGCCGTGGGATTTCATCCCTTTTCTCAATTAATGTGTTAATCAATTCACTGGCCTGTTCCATTGTCATTTCGTCAATATCCTCTAACTGTACTGTGGCTAAAGCCTCATCAAGTTCGAGGCCCTCAATATCATCAACAAGTGAGATTACGAAATTTGCTTGCTTCTCTGTGGCCGGCGGCGAGCCTAACTCAAGCAGTGCTTTGATTACATCACTCATTTCAGAGCCTGTAAGGCTCTCAGCATCTCTATTACTGAGGTGTTCCGCGATTTCTGATAATGCCATTTTACTGGTTAATTGTTGGAATTTTTTCATTTGATTAGGTGTTGGTTTTGATCTACGAATCTCTTGGGCAGTAGTGTGCAGAGTTCTGAAATGTGATGTGAAACCATTCCAAACAGATGGTGCACCTCTATTCCCAACCTCAATCGCATCAAGCCTTTCCTCCATATCTGCAGTAAATTCTGCTGAAAATAAGAATGAAACTTGGGAGTCATCTTCTTGACTAGTGTACATCGGTGCAACTTCTAACCAACACAGACGACCCTGGTCAGTGGGTTCAAGTGAACCACTTTCGTCAGACACGTATTTTCGCTCCAATAATTTAGCAATTGTTGTAGCATAAGTTGATGGCCTACCAATACCTTGGTCTTTCATAACCGCAACTAAACTGTGTTGACGGTATCTCCTAGGCGGTTTTGTTTCATCTTCAATATAGGATGGACTCTCTTCATTCTTGTCAATCTTCAAAGATGCTCCCTCTTCAATGCTGAAATCTGGTTCAGATGTTTTCGGATGACTTGTTGTGATGTTTTCAAACGCGGCTTCCCATCCGGGATGGGTACGCCAAGAATATGTTCCAGTTAATGTCTTTGAAAAGCCTTTAACTTCTGCAACCAAAGAACGTCGTTGGTATTCAGAATTGTTCATCTGACTAGCAGTAAATCGTGCCCAAATCAGTTGATAAAGTTGTAAGCCATCATTCCCAATCCCTTCTGGTGCAATTATCTCAGGCCTTGTTGGCCGTATTGCTTCGTGGGCATCTTGTGCGCTATCATCTTGCTTTCCGAGTACTCCTGTACCTATGTGGTCAACACCCCAGCTTTTCTCAATCAATTCTTTGATTGTTGTTCGTGCAGCCCCACTCGTCCGTGTTGAATCTGTCCGAATGTACGTTATGTGTCCGGCGTTATACAATTCACTTGCAACTCTCATTGTTCGCTTAGGTGTCCAACTACCCCATCTACTTCCAGCGGACTGCAAGAGCGCGTCTGTGGTAAAGGGTGGCTGGGCTCTTCTCGAATAAGTTGAGGATTTATTGGTGGAGATTTCTAAATTATCCCCCGATACCAAAGAATCGTAGGCTGATTTTGCTAGAGTCTCATCATTTGTTCTGCTTGAATCAAATTTACCATCTTGGTCACGCCATGCATCCGCATCACCAGATTCATGAAATCTAGCATTGAAATTTATTCCTTGAGCATCGGCTTTCACTGCAAAGTAGGGGGTTGGGACAAATGCTTCCCGTTCCAACTCTTTATCCACGACGAATCCAAGGGTAGGCGTCTGTACGCGTCCCATTGATTTCAGACGCCATGAACGGGCAAATTTCGAAGTTCGATAGCCCACTAATCTGTCCATGAATCTTCGTACCTTTGCTGCATCTACTAAATTAATGTCAATCTCAGACGCAGCCGCAAGTGCTTCCTCTATTGCTGGCTTTGTAATTTCATGGAAAACAATCCTACGGCATGGGGCAATGTCACCTAATAATTCACTAAGCCTCCAAGCAATGAATTCTCCTTCCCTATCAGGGTCAGTTGCTAGTAAAATTTCATCAACATTTGCTTTGATAGCATCCTTTTGTAGCATATCAACTGTCTTTTTCGCCCGCTCAGTAAAATCCCATGGTGGTTGAGGTAGGCTATCTTCTTTTGATGCCCACATCGCTTTTCGTGCATCTTTGTGTTTTCCGGTTGGTAAATCTTGTATGTGCCCATTAGAGGCTCGTACCAAGTAGGTCTTTCCGAGGTATTTTTGTATGGTTTTGGCTTTGGCTTTTGATTCAACTATTAGCATTTTCATGGATACTCCTCCAGGCACATTTTATGCCTCCAATAATGTTGGTTATTGAAGTCGCTTCGCGTACGTGCGCTCGCGAGCGAGGAAATCGCCGATGACTAATTGTGATTGTCAACGACTCTGTCCGCATCCGAGTTCTGCCCGCCCTATCGACCCTTGATAAAGAATGTTGAATACTGGATGATAATACCTCACTCAGGGGAACATAGTTCCCCAAGCCAAAGCAATAATTTTTCTTTTTACCAAGCCGACTTCAAAATCCCGAACGGCTTTGAGCCTCATCCCAAGGTTCGGTTGCAGCCGGCCCTGCACAATCAATACAACCGGGATATCCAACAGACAAAAGGTCCGAAACAATTTGTTCAAATCTACGCCAAACATCTTCCAATTCGTCTTTACTAATTGGCACCCAAACAATGTCAAGACTTTGTTCGATTCCACCTAAAACAAAAAGCGGCCCATTCGGTGAACCTGCTCGAATTGTGTTCTCTTCTGCACCTAACTCAACTTTTGGTTCGTGAACTAGGCTAGGCAACTGATCACTAATTTGTAGAGCCATTTTTTGAGCCCCGTAAATTATCTCAATAGGGACAATTAAACGCGCATTTTCGCACTTAAGTAGCCGTCTAGCTGCTTCTCCCAGTGAGCCCGACCTTGCCGCCATCAGCGCGCCGATGAGTCGCAACGCTTGAAGAGTGTCGGCTAAGCCGGCGTATAGAGCAGGATGGCAGAACTCGGCGTTGAAGTACCCGGATTGGCTTTAGCAAACCCCCTTATGTTAGCAAGTGGCGTCCAGGGAGGTACCGCTGCGGCTCTACATCGAGTAGCAGCCAGTAAGTGTGGCGGCTTAGTCTCAAAGAGCATTGGTCCTGTAAAAAGAGAAATATATCCCGGGCCAGTTTGTGTTGAAGCAACTGATTCGGTTGTCCTAAACGCAATGGGGCTTCCTAACCCCGGTGTTGATTCATTCACTGAAATGATGTCACAAAATGAATTTTCTAAGCCAATGTTGGTTTCTATTTTCGGTCCAGATTCGGAAACCGTTGCTGATATAGCAAAGAAAATGGAAGCCGCAGGTGCAAGTGCTTTGGAACTGAATTTATCCTGCCCTCATTCAAAACCGGGGAGTCGAGCACTCATAGTTGGGCAACAACCAGAATTAATCAAAGAATATATTTCTGAGGTAAAACAGGCTGTAAGAATCCCAGTCTATGCCAAATTGACCCCAAACACCGCTCAAGTCTCTTTGGAGGCAGGAGCGGCCTTAGAAGCGGGTGCAGACGGGGTTTGCCTCATCAATACCGTGTCAGCTTTGGAGGTAGACCCATATGCAGGGCGACCAATTATCGGAAATCTCCTTTGCGGAATGTCAGGCCCTGCGATTCGTCCCATCGCTCAAAGAAAGGTCGCAGAGGTTGCGTTAGCAATGCGCCGGGGTGAAATCCCTAA
>JAERSV010000081.1 GCA_016845345.1 Methanobacteriota archaeon | reverse complement strand
CCACAGGTACTTGCTGACCTGAATGAAAGTGGGCCTCTTGTGGTATTTGGTCACGGGTTCTTAGGAACTGGAGAAGGTAGTAGCGACTACCTAGGTGGCTGGGCTGAAGAATACAAAGTATCGTTTGTTGCTACCGATCTCTATGGGTGGAGTTCATCCGACTTTGATACTCTTGGATTGGGCATGATTGACCCCTCATATTTCCAGCATCAAGCAGAAAGAATTGAACAGGCTTTAATCAACAAGATGGCAATGATTCGTACATTCAAAGGAGTTTGCTCCGATCTTGATGAGATGTATTCAGATGGAACCAACTTAGTCAACTCATCTGATGTACATTACATGGGATACTCATTGGGAGGAATTTATGGTGCTAGTGTAGTCGCTGTTTCACCAGATATTGATAGAGCAGCATTATGGGTTGGTGGTTCTGGATTCTCAACATTTGTTGAGCGTTCAACCAACTTTGCCACTTTCGCTGATTTGTTCGCTCATTCAGCAGCATATCCTGACCGCAATGACCGAGCCTTGTTGTTGGGTGTGATGCAGCAAATGTGGGACTGCTCTGACCCTGAGACTTTCCTATCCTTTGCAAATGATGGTTATGACTCAATTGTTGAGCCATTCTCTTTCCTCTCTATTATTTCTGTGAATGATGCACAGGTACCTGGTATCTCATCAGATCGGGCGGCAAGGACAGCTGGAATTCCAGTACTAGATAGTTCAACGAGATTACCATACGGAATTACACAACAGGCTGGACCAATTTCAGGCTCTGCAATTGTCTATTGGGATGGTGGATATGATGCAATGCCAGAAAGCAATTCACCCCCACCCGTTGGGGACGCTAGTAAAGCACACAATGAAATTGGAGTGATTGAAGATGTCAACGAGATGGTGAAAGAATTCCTTCACACAGGAATAGTTATCGATACTTGTGACGTAACTTGTACCTTTGATTACAGTGCAGAGAATCCTGAATGAACACAGGCGATTACACGCCGTATAGACGGCCGATTTTGTCTGCTAAGTAGGCAACAAATGCATCCGGCTTAGGTTGCTCGCCCGTGGCTTCCTCAATGTGGTCTGATGGCTCAAGAATGCTTCCTCTCGCGTGCACGTGCGTGCGCATCCAATCCAAAAGAGGGGTGAATTCACCTCTTCGCACCTGTTCATCAATACTGCCAATATCCATCTCAGCGGCTTGCAATAACTGTGCTGAGTATAAGTTACCAAGAGTGTAGGTGGGGAAGTAACCAAACGCACCAAACGACCAGTGAATATCCTGCAATACGCCTTCTGTGCGTGTCGTGGAGCGAATGCCAAGGAATTCCTCGTACATATCATCCCAAGCATCAGGAAGGTCATCAACTTCCAACTCGCCGTTGATTAGTTTCTTCTCGATTTCATAGCGTATCATGATGTGAAGATTGTAAGTAGCCTCATCTGCTTCAACACGGATTAAAGTAGCTTCAACCTGGTTGACTGCCTGCCACAACATCTCAGGAGTTACTCCTTCAAAATTAGCAGGGAAGTGCTCCTGCCACATAGGGAATGACCATTCACAAAATGCAAGAGAGCGCCCCACTTGGTTTTCCCACAATCTGCTTTGACTCTCGTGGACACCTAGTCCGTTTGCTTCACCTGCTGGTTGGAAGTCAAGGTCTCTAGGTCTGCCCTGTTCATACAGTGCATGACCTGTCTCATGCATGGTTCCATAAATTGCCCCATAGGGTTCTTTCTCGTCGTAACGTGTTGTCCAACGAACATCATCAGGGTTTGAGCCACCACAGAATGGGTGGGTTGATTCATCTCTGCGTCCTGCTTGGAAGTCAAAACCAATTGCTTCTGAAATCGCTTGACTAAGTGCCTCTTGAGAGGCTTTTGGCCATGGGTGCTTGTGAACCCATGAACAATCTGGCTTGTTCTCTAATTCTGAAACTGCTTTGATGAGTGGTACTGATGAATCTCGTAACCCTTGGAATAATGGATCTAGTTTTGCAACAGAAAGTCCTGATTCGTAAAGGTCTAGAAGAGCGTCGTATGGGTTGTCTTCATAGCCAAGGTAATCGGCTAATTGGCGTGACATGTCAATCATTTTTGCTAAGTCGTCGCGGAAAAGTGAGAAGTCGTTTTTCTCTCTTGCTTCTGTCCATGAAACAATACTCTTTGAGGTGTGACGAGCCTTTTCTTCAACAAACTCTGTTGGCTTCTTTGTAGCCTTGTCATAGGAGTCACGGATAATTCGGATGTTGCCTTGTTCCACTTCGCTGCCATTGACTTCTGATTCTGCGGCAGAAATCAATTCACCAACTTCAGGTGTGGTCATTCGAGTATGCCCTTCCTTAGACAACCATGCTAGTTGCTCAGCCCTCATTGCTGCAGCTTTAGGTGGCATCATGACTTCTTGGTCCCAACCTAGTAATCCACTGATTTGTCCTATTACATCCAACTCTCGCATTTGCACCATCAGTGCCTCGTATGCTTCGCCCATGGGTTGGGGAATGCACCATCTATCTCAATCCTGCGGGTATGAAAATTAACAATAAAAAGTGATTTAGAGGTGAAGGAGTGCGTAGATAATTGAGTAACATGAAGTTGATTCCCCTAATTATTGGCTCTGTGATATTAGTTGTTACGATATTTGCTGGTTGCATTGGTTTTTCTGGCGAGGGTACTGAAAGCATGGATGTACCATCCTGCTCAACGGGAATTTCTGGATTGGATTTCTGTGACAAATCAGCTATGCTTGAACAAAATATTCCAATTCCTAACGCTGTAAACGGAATCATTGTGGCGAATTTTGTCATCCAATGGGATTCACCCGATGCTTGGATTGGGATTGTTGATGCTGGCGACGCTGACCAATGCGTCAATAGCGGTGAAGGTTACTTACTGTGTGATACTGAAGATTTGATTTTCTTTGAAGGTGGACCTGATAGTTATGGTGAAATTGATTGGACACTTGCAGGAGGCAACTACCGTTTTGTAGCAGGAAATTCAGTTGATGGCCCATCACAAACAACTGAAATTACATACAAGTACGATATCATCTTGGATTCTGGTATTACATGGTTTCTTGCGATGATTGGAATT